>JAFZIA010000086.1 GCA_017554605.1 Bacteroidaceae bacterium | reverse complement strand
GCATTTTACGTTAAGATTTTCTGTGCGCAGAGCCTTTTGAGTACTTTTCGTCGGCACGAAAAGTACGTAAAAACAACAATAGGCGGTAGAAAATTGCAACAAAGTATAAAGGTCTAAATATATGTTTGAATAAATGTAGACCTTAAATATTGTCCACATTAAATTTCTACTGAGCCGTAAAAATCCAGCGTGAAAAACTCTTCACACAAGCTTCTCGACATCAACCAGCAGCAAACCTCACCACCCCACCCTCTAACGAAAAAAAAGAAAAGTCACTCAGCAATTGCCAAGTGACTTTCTTTGTGTATTTAAGAGAAGCTATTTACTTCACCTTATCTACAATAGCTTTGAACGCTGCGGGATTGTTCATAGCGAGGTCAGCAAGAACCTTACGGTTAATCTCGATACCTGCCTTGTGAAGCGCACCCATCAACTGAGAGTATGACATACCCTCGAGGCGAGCAGCAGCATTGATACGCTGAATCCACAATGCGCGGAACTCGCGTTTTTTGTTACGACGGTCGCGGAATGCGTATGTCAAACCCTTCTCCCAAGTATTCTTGGCAACGGTCCATACGTTCTTTCTTGCACCAAAGTAACCTCTGGTAAGACCTAAAATTTTCTTTCTTCTTGCTCTTGAAGCAACGTGATTTACTGATCTTGGCATAGTTTTAATTCTTTTGAATGTTAGCGCCGCTGTTATACGGACTTTTGGGCTTTACAACTTGAACGCCCATTTTTGCTAATACATTCGGTTAATAATTCTTTACTTAACGCAATGACAACAATTCCTTAACACTCTTAACATTAGCAGGATCGAGAGTTGTAAAGTGTACAAGGTTTCTCTTCTGCTTCTTTGTCTTCTTAGTCAGGATGTGACTGTGATAAGCATGCTTTCTCTTAATTTTACCCGTTCCGGTAAGAGCGAATCTTTTTTTGGCACCGGAGTTAGTCTTTACTTTTGGCATTGTATAAAAATTAAATGTTAGTATTTATTGCGGTAACGTACTATACAACATTACTCGCTTTTCTCTTCTGTTTCTTTTGGAGCATCGGGCTTGGGCTGCGCGGGCTTCTCCTTTTTCACAGGAGCAGCCTTCTTGGGCGATACCATCACCGTCATTCTCTTTCCTTCGAGCACAGGCATCATATCCAACTTGCCGTACTCCTCAAGGTCTTTGGCGAAGCGCAACAAAAGAATCTCTCCTTGTTCCTTGAAAAGGATTGAACGTCCCTTGAAGAAGACGTACGCCTTAACTTTGTCACCGTCCTGCAAGAAGCTTATCGCGTGCTTGAGCTTGAAGTTATAGTCGTGGTCATCTGTCTGAGGACCGAAACGTATCTCCTTAACCTCAATTTTAACCTGCTTTGCCTTCTGTTCCTTCTGACGTTTCTTTTGCTGATATATAAACTTTGAATACTCAATGAGGCGGCATACGGGAGGGTTGGCTGTCGGCGATATTTCAACGAGGTCTACCCCCTTTTCCTCTGCCATACGCAGAGCTTTTGATGTAGGAAGCACCATTGACTCAATGTCATCGCCTACTATTCGCACCTCGTTAACACGAATCTGCTCGTTTACGCGGTACTGGTTCTTAAGATTGTCGTTCTTCATTAAGGAATCAAAAAAAGTTTTTTCTAATATTTTATTAAATTCGTTTGCTTATTGCGGCGCAAATTTAGCATTTTTTTTTCAATAACAGAAACGGTTGAGACTTTTTTTTGCTCTCAACCGTTTTTTTATTGGTTCAAGGCCTGTTTTTTGTCATTTACAGCCTCTTTTTACTCTGTAACCTCTACTTTTCGTATAGTCTTTGTGCGTATTTCCTCGCAAATTGCAGAAACGAACTCTGCAATAGGCTTCACACCCTCATCGCCTGCGAAGCGGCTGCGCACTGCTACTGTACGGTTCTCCTCCTCCTGCTGGCCAAGGACAAGCATATAAGGTACGCGGCTGTTACGCGCATCGCGAATTTTGTAGCCAATCTTCTCCGAGCGGTTGTCGACGTGTACAAGCACGCCGCTCTTCTTGAGCTCGGCTGCAACCTCGTAGGCATAGTCGCCATATTTCTCCGAGATGGGGAGTATGCGCACCTGCTCGGGACAGAGCCAAGTGGGGAACTTGCCCTCGTACTTCTCAATGAGCCAAGCGAGTGTACGCTCGTAGCAGCCCAAGCTTGTACGGTGTATTATATAAGGACGTACCTTCTCGCCATTCTGGTCGACATAGTACATATCGAACTGCGCAGCGAGCAATGCGTCCCACTGTACGGTAATCATCGTATCCTCTTTTCCGTAGACGTTCTTTGCATTGATGTCCACCTTAGGACCATAGAAAGCTGCACCGCCGGTCTCCTCGACGAAAGGAATCTCGAGCTCGCGCAACATCTGACGAATGTGCTCCTGTGTCTCTTCCCACACCTCGGGCTCACCGATATACTTCTTGCGGTTCTCGGGGTCCCACTTTGCGAGGACGTATGTCACATCATTCTGCAATCCGAGAGTCTCCATAACGTGCTTTGCAAGGGCAAGACAGTTCTTGAATTCCTGTACCATCTGGTCGGGGCGCACGATAAGGTGACCCTCGCTTATGGTAAACTGGCGCACACGTGTAAGTCCGTGCATCTCGCCCGAATCCTCGTTGCGGAAGAGTGTCGATGTCTCGCTGTAACGCAAAGGAAGGTCGCGGTATGAGTGGTGTGTCGCCTTATATACATAATACTGGAAAGGACAGGTCATAGGACGGAGCGCAAAGACCTCCTTGTCGCTCTCCTCGTTGCCAAGAACAAACATACCGTCCTTGTAGTGGTCCCAGTGCCCCGAGATTTTGTAGAGGTCACTCTTTGCCATCAAAGGAGTCTTTGTACGAGTGTAACCCCACTCATTATCCTCGATGTCCTCAATCCAACGCTGGAGAGTCTGCACAATCTTTGCACCCTTGGGCATAAGCAGGGGAAGTCCCTGGCCAATCACATCAACTGTGGTGAAGAACTCCATCTCACGGCCAATCTTGTTGTGGTCGATATTCTTTATGTGCTCAAGATGCGCGAGATAGGCCTCGAGTTCCTCTTTGCTGAAGAACGCCGTTCCGTAGATACGCGAAAGCGAAGCGTTGTTCTTGTCGGCTCTCCAATATGCGGTTGATGTAGAGAGCAGCTTGAAGCCCTTGATAAGGCGTGTGTTGAGCAAGTGGGGACCCATACACAGGTCGACAAAATCGTCTTGTGTATATATTGTGATACGCTCGCCCTCGGGGATTGCATCGATAAGCTCGAGCTTATAGGGCTCGCCCTTTTGCTTCATAAGCTCGATGGCCTCCTCGCGGGAAATTACCTTGCGCTCTATCCTGGGGTTCGACTTGATGATTTTCTTCATCTCCTTTTCTATCGCCTCGAGGTTCTCTTTTGTAAAGGGAGGACACTCGAAGTCGTAGAAGAAGCCCGTCTCGGTTGCAGGACCGATGGTCACTTTTGCATCGGGGAAGATGTGCTTTACCGCCTCGGCCATAATGTGGGTGGCAGTGTGACGCAGCACGTGCAACGCCTCCTTGCTGTCGATGGATACAAGATGCGCCTCGGTACCGTCGGCGGGTACATCGCGCAGGTCAATCACAGTGTCGTTAACCTTTGCTGCCACATAGCTGTTGAGAAGCTTGGGGTCGATTGACGAGAGCAGCTCAATGAACGACTTTCCATTACTCTCGGCACCGAACTCCTGAACGGCGCCATCGGAAAAAATCAATTTTATCATAGTTCTATTTCTTATTCTTTATTGTTAAGCGGCGCTAAGATAATAAATTATCTGCGTACATCGATTTACAAGAGTGGTAAAAAATCAAAGTTTTTGCAATTAATTGCCATTTTCCCGTTTCCGCGGGTGCAAAAAGGAGTCTTATTCTTTGCCCGAGAAACGCTTTATCACATTATATGCCGCATATATTCCCAGCTCGCCAGCCTTGCTGAGGTCGGCAATGCCCTCGTTCTTGTTGCCGAGATATATCCTTGCCAGGCCTCTGTTATAATAGGCGGCTGCCATATTCGCGTCGAGTTCTATGGCTTTTGTATAATCAACCACTGCCGACTTGAAGTCGCTGAGCCTGAGGTAGACATTAGCCCTGTTGTAATAGGCCTGCGCAAAGTCGGGCAACAGTTCAACAACAGCATCGAGGTCGTCCTTCACAAGGCGATACTCAATGTTGGGCAGAGCGCCGGCGGGCTGTTGCGCGTATTCCTTATTGTGCGAGGCATTATAGGATTCGAGCAGTTTGTAGCGCACCATTGCACGCATAAAATAGACGGGCCACATTTCGCCCTCGAGGGTGAAGGCTATCTCAAGGTCCGATATTGCAGCGTCGAGGTTCTGGACAAGATAGTAGTCCATTGCCCTGCACAGTCGGTAGGAGAGCACGTCGGGAAAATCGGCTATCAGCTTCGAGTTGTCATCAACACTCTTGAAGTGACGGTTAACCTCATTCTCGCTCAGTGCGCGTTCGTCGTTTGTGAGCAGCACACTGCGCAGGAAGAGACGCTCGCCGTTAATGTCCTCAATGGGCTTGCAGTAGCCTCCCGACATTGATATGTCGCGCTCCTGCTGGTAGTATGTGAGGGCATACATCGGGAGCATCTGTACCTCGACGAATTTATTCTGTACTTTTCCTCTATAGGCTGTCTCATACTGCTGCAGGGGCTCTTCGTCGGCAACAACCAGCTTGTTGTAGTTGCGCACGTTACGGTCGGAGCGCTTGCGCACCTTGTCGCCGGCGACAGCCGCAGTATCACTCTTTGCCGCCTGATTATTGTCGTTGTAGTATTTCAGCAGCCACACCTCGTCGGCCTCGGCCCCTTTTGTATCACCGGCCCTTCGCCTCGCCGTTGCGCGGTAGCGGTAGCCCTCTACAAAATTGGGATAGTCCTGCAGCACGCGGGAGTAGTCATCTATCGCACCTTGTATGTCACCTGTATTGTCGCGCAGCAATGCACGGTTGAGACGCGCCAAGGTGTTGTCGGGGTCAATCTCGAGTACCTTGTCAAAATCCTCTATCGCGCGGTTGTCGTCGCCCACCTGCATACGGAGGAGTCCACGGTTGTAGTATCCGTAGAAGCTCTTGGGGTCGATGTACAGCGCTGTATCAAAATCGTCCATCGCACCGCGCAGATTCTCGCGGTAGTAGCGTATGAGCGCACGGTTCAGATAGCTGGCACTGCGTCCGGGCAGCAGGTCTATTGCGCGGTCCATATCCGCCTCGGCCTCGGGATAAAGTTCTTCTTCGGCATAAAGCATCGCACGTGCCGTGTAGGCATCGGGCGAATACTTGTCGTACCTCAGCGCCTCGTCCACCATTCTGTGCGCCGTAAGGCTGTCGTTCATCTTTGAGGCTACCTGGGCACGCAGCAGATAGGTATCGACGTCGCGAGGAGAGAATATGAGCATAGTGTCGATGACCGATGCTGCCGAACCCCAGTCCTCGCGGCGTATCTCCGTTACCGCAAGGTTCTGCCATATATTGACATTCTGCGGGTCGTACCGCAATGCCATACGGAAGTCCGACTCTGCACCCGCATAATTATCGAGGCCCGCACGGCACAATCCGCGCAACTGATAGTATCGCGCCACGTACGGGTTGCGCTCGATAGAGAGGGTAAGGTCTTCCTCGGCTCCCGGATAATCCTCGAGATTATACTTTGCAAGTCCACGGAAGAAGTACGGCTCGTGCAGATAGGGGCGCGCCGCAATTACCCTGTTGAAATATTGGATAGAAAGCACATAATCCTCGAAATAGAGCGCATTGCGCCCTATTATCATCACCTGTTCAGTGTTCAACTGAGCATTTGCCGCACAGGGCAGCAACAGGCAAAAAAGGATTATAGCTCTCAACATTCTCATTTAAGGACTCTCTTGGTCTTGTATGTACAGTGCGCCTTTCCTTTCAGAAGGTTCATCAAGCGGTTCTTGTTCATCTGGCGACGCAGGGGCGAAAGCCTGTCGACAAAGACCTTACCCTCGAGGTGGTCGAACTCGTGCTGCATAGCACGCGCGAGGAATCCGCCCACCCACTCGTCGTGCTCCTGGAAGTTCTCGTCCATATACTGCACTCTGATGCGTGTGGGACGTGTCACCTTCTCGTGCACTCCGGGAATACTCAGGCAGCCCTCCTCCATTGAGTCGGTCTCCTCCGATGTCTCGATGATGTGTGCATTGATATACACTCTTCTGAAGTCCTTGTACTCGGGGTACTCGTCGGCAAGAGGGTCGAGGTCTATTATCACAAGGCGAATAGGCAATCCAATCTGCGGTGCAGCAAGTCCCACACCCTCGGCCTGTGCAAGAGTCTCCCACATATTCTGTATAAGGGTATCAAGCTCGGGATAGTCGGGGGTAATATCCTCTGTCACTTTTCTCAGTACACTCTGTCCGTACAAATAAATAGGTAGTATCATATATCTGTTTTTTATTGATTATTGTTCTTTTCTCACATTGCCCGCCCTGCCGTCACAGGCTGCCGCCCTTCATTCGGCGACTCTCCATATACGACTGCAATATTATCACAGCGCTTATCTCATCGACAAGTTCCTTGTTACGGCGCGCCATTTTCCCCATTCCCGACTGTAACATAGTCTGATGTGCCAGCACCGAGGTGAAACGCTCGTCGTAATACTCTATGGGGACATTCACCAGTTTGCGCATACGGTTGACAAACGGCTCAATGCGCGCCATATTCTCGGAGGGTTGATTATTCATCTGCTTGGGAAGCCCCACTACTATCAGCTCCACATTTTCACGCGAAAGATAGTCGAGAAGATATTTCTCCAGTTCCTTGGTCTCAACCGTTGCAAGCCCTCCTGCAATAATCTGCAGCTCGTCGCTCACGGCAAGCCCGGTACGTTTTTTTCCGTAGTCTATAGCCAATATACGTGCCATATATATAGTTTCATCAAATACTTCTGTTCGTAGCGAACATTTTGCAAAGTTACATAATTTACCCGAAATGTTTGGGAAACGCATATAAAAATAGCATAAAAAGTGTCAAGATATATATAATTAAATGGAGCAGCAAACTCGCTTGCTGCTCCATTCCTTAAATATTCCAAGCAAAGATACTCTAATGTATCCTGCCAAAATGCCTCTTCTTAGAAGTTGGGTGCATCAACGTCCCACCACAGACGTGTAGCCTGCTCGTCGGGACCGCCGAGTGCCGAGATACCCGAAGCCTCTACCATACCCATTGCAACGGGATCTGTGGGAACCCAAGGAATACGACGAATCATATCACCCTTGTTGATTGAACCGTCACCGTCGTCGGTATTGAGCACGGGGAACACCTTGGGATAACCAGTACGGCGCATCTCGGTCCAAGCCTCGGTTGAGAGGGGGAAGAGCGCGATATACTTCTGAGTGATAATCTTCTCGAGCTTAATTTCGTTGTCGTCACCCTCGTTCCACTTGACACCGATTGTTGTTACGCTGGGCCAAGGATCGCTTTCACCTATCATAGGATCAACCTGTACATAGGGAATAGCCTCCTCAATCTCCATATAAGCATCGATGTAAGTCTCGTAGTTATAAGCAGCCCAAGGATCCTCGATGTAACCGTTGCGGATACCTCTCTCGTAAAAGAACTGAGCGTCGCCACCCATATTCCAGCCACGGAGAGCACCCTCGGCACGCAGGAAGTCTACCTCGGCCCACTTAATAAAGTAGTTGGGGCAAAGGCTACCAAGCAACACATAATCGTCGAATGTAGAATAACCTTGAAGCTTGTTCTGTGCGTATGTCTGACCGTCACCTACCAACAGACCCGAACGGATACCAACTACGCGCTCACCAGCAGCAAGCACCGAACCATCATTACAGGGAATATCACCACTGTTGGGATTGAAGAGATATTTTGAATAGGGGTGGTCGAGACTCATAAGAAGGCTCTCGAACGAAGCGCAAAGACGAAGGTCGCCCCAAGAGTTTGCAATCTCGGCAAGGGGATGAGTATATCCGCTAAGCATAGGATAAAGACCTTGCTGCTCGTTTGCATCCTCTATCACACCACCTCTTGCAGGGTCAACAGCCGCCTCAGCCCATATTTTAGCAGTCTCGGGCTCTACCTTTACAATGTGCATTGCCATACGCAACTTCAAAGAGTTGGCAAGCTTAATGAACGAAGGTATAAAAATGCTGTTGTCTCCGATAAGCTGTGCACGGCTTGTGTAGGTGTACGAGGTCAACAGGTTCTCAATCTGTTTCTTATACCAGTCCTCTCTTGTCTCGTAGTGAAGCAGACAGTTTACAATAGTGTCGATATTCTCAACAATACCGTAGTAGATGGTCCTTACATCGTTATACTCGTAGGGCTCCTCGGAGTTCTGTTTGTCCTCGAGATATGTGAAGGGACCCGAAAGGTCGGCCTGCTCCTGAGCCATCAAGCAATAGTAGAGCATATTGATAGCCTTAACCTCGGGGATAGAGTCTACAAGGGGATGGTGCAACAAGGGCATAAAAGCATTCTTTGCCATAGTGTAAGCACCAAGAGGACCATTGTTGAACTCGGCAGAGACATTATAGGTAGATGTCAATGTACCGTACATAAAGTCCTTGTGAGGAACTGTAAAGTACTGTGCATAGAGGTCGGGACCGAGAGAGTACTGACGCTGGTAAGCGTGTGAACCGGGAGGGTTACCGTCCTTACCGCCTCGCATATGATACTGACCAGTAATGGACTGACCCAAATAACCAAGCTTGCGCAGTGAGTCGATAGCCATCTTGACACCCTCAGGAGTGGGAGCGTAGTCGAGATAGGGAATTGTATCGACATTTCCTACATATTTCTCTTTTTCGAGCTGTTGTGTACCTTTGTTAAGCTCTGAACCGGGATCGTCATACTCGAGACACGACTGCAATGCAAAAGATGCAAACAGCAACGAGCCGGCAAAAATCAAATATTTCTTCATAACTTATATATTCTATTTTTTGTTTATACTATTATCGCAGCCTGCATATTAGAGGTTGAGCTTGAGGTTGAAACCGAATGTGCGGGCCGAAGGATAGTTGAATACGTCGATACCGCCAAGACCGTTGGCTGTAGAGAGCGAAACGTCGGGGTCAACGGGAGAATCCTTGTAGATGAAGAACAAGTTACGGCAAACGAACGAGAGGTTCAAGTGCTTGTACTCGCCGAAGAGGTTACGGAATGTGTAACCCAGTGAAAGCTCACGCAGACGGAAGTTTGTAGCATCGTAGATATAACTACCCGCATCGCTTGTACCAACGTATGTGTAGTAATCCTCAACAGCTACACAGTCGCGACCATCATTCAAGTACATTCCAAGACGTCCGTCCTCGGTTGTGATACCTTTCTTCTCGGCATAGAGACGTGCTGCACCCGAGCGGCTCGATGCACCGAAACGGTCGAGATAACCCTCAGTCAACGATACAACCTTACCACCGATACGTCCGTTGATGAGGAAGTAAAGCGAGAAGTTCTTATAGCTGATGGTGTTCGACCAAGAGAGCTGGTAATCGGAGTTGAGGTTACCTGCATACTTCTGGAACTTTTTGTTGGCATCGCGTACACGCAAGCTACCGCCCTCGGTCACAGCAGCATAACCGCCGTGTGAAGGCTTGCCGTTTGTAATGTACACATCACCCTTCTTGTTGGCCAAAGCAGCAGTTACAACCTCGGTCTCGCCATTCTGGTTGGTAATCTCTACTGTTACGGGAGAGGTAGAATATACATCGATGGGCTCGTATCTACCGTTGTTCTTCACCCACTCGTATGTTGTGTACTTGTAAACGTCGGTTGAGTAGCGTGTAAAGTCGGTAATGTAGATGTCACCGTATGAACCGCCCTTTCTGTAGAGGAGCTGGATCTTACCGTTTGCAAATGATGTGGCCATATCCTTGTCGTAGCCATACTTGTCCTTTGCAGTCTGCTCAATCTTGTTGATGTTGTACGAGAAGTTCACATTGGTATTCCAACGCAGGTTGTTTGTGATGGCCCAGTCGTAACCTACTGAAAGCTCGATACCGTGGTTACGGATAATACCGCTGTTCACAGGCTGAATCTTACCGTTTGTACCCGAGATTTCAAGATATGAGTTGTGCATTGCTGTATTATAATAGGTAATATCCACGTTCAGGCAATCGCGGAGGAACTGCATCTCGAGACCAGTCTCGAAAGATTTTGTTGTCTCGGGTTCGGGAATGAACGAGTTACGGTTGTCGACATTCACACTACCCTGAACAAGGTTCTGACCTACTGCACCGTCAACAAAGTTGGGGATAGAGTTACCCACCTCGGAGTAGCTCATACGGTATTTAGCGTATGTGAACCATTTGGGAAGCTCGATAAGGTCGCTGAGGATTGCGTTTGCACCAACACCGTAGTAACCGTAGCTCTCATCTACACCAAGGTAAGAATACTGTCTGAAGGGACGGTACCAGTCGTGACGATAAGATGCATCGACGAAGATCTTGTCCTTCCAACCTACCTGACCTGTTACAAGGGCAGCCTGGTCCCAGTTGCTGCTGATAGACTTTGATGTAACACCAGGGCCACCGTAAGAAGGCTCGAACATATTGATAGCTGTAGAGATACCCGACATTACGCCGTCCTCCTGCATATATACAGTAGCGTTGCCAATGTATGTATTGCTGCCGTTGCCCTTGATTGTGTGACCTACGTAACCCGCTGTTGCCGACATTGACCAATCGTCGTTCAACTGCTTGTTGTAAGAGAGCATATAGTCGGTGTAAATCTCGTTTGTACGGCTGTTGTTGAGGTAGTATGTACCGTAACGATACATATCGACGGGACCCCAAGTAGAAGCGTATGTACCGCCCTCGTTCTGATATTTCGAGTGGTCGATTGAAACGCGTGCCTGGAAGTTAAGACCCTCCATAATGTTTACAGTAGCATTGAATGCTGCCGAGAAACGCTCCTCGTTTGTCTCGCCATTGGCCATATTGCTGAGCCAGTAGGGGTTGTTGTACATAGGAGCCTGGAAAGCATACTGCTGCATAGGACCGTTGAGAAGCTCGTGACCGTAAACGGGAACGTATGTATTGCCCTGAGCCACATAGTACTTTTGTGTACCCTCACCCTCGGCGTTACCCGATGACCACCAGGTGCCGTCGGCACGGTAGTTGCTCTTGTAGTAGTCCATATCCACGTCACGGGGAGTTGTATAGAGGTGATAGATGGGGTTACCTACTGTACCGCCACCCACGCGGTTCTTTGTCTTAGCCTGGTTGTAGCTTACGTTCACACCAATATTTATGCGGTCGAAGAGCTTGTAGTTCTGACGGAAAGAGAATGTGTTACGGTTGTATGTGTTCGACTCAATCATACCGACAGAGTGTGAGTTCGAATATGACACGTACGTCTGAATCTTCTCTGTACCGCCCGAAACCGAAACTGAGTTGTTTGTATTTACACCTACACCGTAGAACTCGGCAATGTCGTCCTTGGCATAGTTGCGCATATAGGACTGCAGCATATTTGCCTCGCCGTTGAGTGTCTGGGGGAAATACTGCTTGTTGTATGCCGATTCGTAGATATGCTTGCCATTTCCAGCCAAACGGTCGCCCCAGCTATTGTAGTCGATGGTGTTCGCAGCGGCACGGTAGCTACCGTATGCATTCTGGAGTTCGGGAGTGAGAAGAGGTGTATCGAATGTGGTATTCGAGTTGAAAGTAACCTCCATCTTACCCTCCTTACCCTTCTTTGTGGTAATCATCACGACACCGTTGGCAGCACGCGAACCATAGAGGGCAGCAGCGTTGGCACCCTTAAGGATGTTCATCGACTCAATGTCGTCGGGGTTAATCATTGACATAGGGTCGCTACCCTCGGTTGCGCCCGAATATGTAAGGTTGGCAGCATCGCTCACCTGGCCGCGGATACTGTTGGTCATAGGCACTCCGTCGACAACGATGAGGGGAGCATTCTCACCCATAATTGACTTGTTACCGCGGAGGGTGATTTTTGAAGCACCACCGGCACCACCGGCACTGGGAGTAATTGTAATACCCGAGATTTTACCCTCGAGCGAGTTTACGAGGTTCACGTCCTGCACCTGGAGAAGGTCGGCAGCCTTGATCTGTTGTGTCGCGTAGGTAAGTGACTTTTCCTTACGCATAATACCCATCGCTGTCACAACGAGCTCGTCGAGCTGCGATGTCTCCTCCTGAAGGGTAAAGTTAAGCACACCACCATTCCAAACGAGGTCTACAGTGTTGTAGCCCATCATCTGTGCGCGTACGGTAGCACCCTTCTTCACATAGTCGAGTGTGTAGTTACCGTCGAAGTCAACCTGACAGGAGTTGGTTGTACCCACGACAAAGACAATTGCTCCAAAAACGGGCTCGCCATTGGTATCCAATACGGTACCTTTAACTACTCCACCGTCCTGTTGCATCACATTGGCATTGGCATACGCCGCAGGGGCAATGCCACACAGCGGACAACCGAAGAGGGCTGCCGCCAACAGTGAAATTCCAACTGTTCTTAGTTTCATAAGTTATAAAATTTAAAGGTTGTTAGTTCGGTACGTCCAATAATTGCAGGAAGAAAATCCCAGGAATAAGGAGCTCTGCCACGCCCTATTGTCCGCGTTACTATTTATATACAATTTTGCCAAAGGTACACAATTTTTCCAATTACTTAACTCTTTTTGTCTGTTTTTTTGTCGTAGGAATATTTTTTAACCATATTGGCAAAAAATGGCTTTTTTCATACCCAGGAGCGGTATTTGGATAATTAAATTTGCTTATTTCATATATTTTAGCCAATTTTACGACGACAAGACAACCGACACGCTTCAATAGCTGACATAATAACAGGGAAGCTATTGAGCAACCGCTATGAAAACTAATTTCAAATATGACTAAGAATAACCCGTGGAGTTGGATTCCCACACTCTATTTTGCCGAGGGACTACCCTATTTTGCCGTTACCGTACTGTCGGTAATACTGTACAAGCGTATGGGCATAAGCAACACCGACATTGCGCTCTACACAAGCTGGCTGTACCTGCCGTGGGTCATCAAGCCCTTCTGGAGCCCCATTGTGGATATGCTGTCGACACGGCGCGTGTGGATTTTTGTGACACAACTGCTGCTGGGCGCAAGCCTGGCGTCGGTGGCGCTGCTCATTCCCGTAGGCGAGTTTTTCCGCTGGACGCTGTGCCTCTTCTGGCTCATTGCATTCAGCTCGGCAACGCACGACATTGCTGCCGACGGTTTCTATATGCTCGGGCTGGGCGAAGAGCAGCAATCGTTCTTCAGCGGAATACGCAGTATCTTTTACCGCATTTCCACCATCTTCGGACAGGGAGTGCTTGTAATTCTTGCGGGGTATCTTGAAAAAGCGACAGGAAACGTCGCATCGGCGTGGAGCATCACATTCGGCACTCTTTGCCTGCTGCTCACCCTGCTTGGCATTTACCACTGGTGGATACTGCCAAGGCCTGTAAAGGACATTTCGCGCAGCGTGGCAAACGTGAAGGAGGCGATGCATAATTTTGCGCATATAATAGCTACATATTTCAAGAAGCCCGGCATCTGGACGGCAATGCTGTTTATGCTGCTCTTCCGCCTGCCCGAGGCGCAGCTCGTAAAGATGATTAACCCGTTCCTGCTCGACGGGAAGGAGGTGGGCGGCCTTGCGCTGTCAACCGAGCAGATTGGCGTCACATACGGCACTATCGGAGTGATTGGGCTCATCATAGGCGGCATTGCAGGAGGAATATGTATCTCGCAAAAAGGACTGAAATACTGGCTCTGGCCTATGGTGACGGCAATCTCGCTGCCCGACCTTGTGTATGTCTACCTCAGTTATGCACAGCCCGACAATATGATTGTAATCAACAGTTGCATATTCGTAGAGCAGTTGGGCTACGGATTCGGATTCACGGCATATATGCTATACCTTATATATTTTTCGAGGGGCGAGTATGCCACTGCCCACTATGCAATCTCTACAGCCTTTATGGCGCTGGGAATGATGCTCCCGGGTATGGTATCGGGATATATCCAGGAGGTGTTCGGATACAGCAACTTCTTCATTTGGGTGATGATATGCTGCATTGCCACATTTGCCGTTGCAGCACTGCTCAAGATTGACCCTTCGTTCGGTAAGAAACAAGAATAACACAATAAAAAACAAACAGATATGAAAAGATTTAAAATTATGGCAGCCGCGCTGCTTATGGCTCTTGCAGCGCAAGCGCAGAGCGACTACACACGCGGCCTATCGGTGTGGTTCGACACCCCAACTTCGCTCAAGGGCCGACAGATATGGTACAACGGCAGCGATATGATGCAAAAGCCCGAGTGGGCCGGCGACACAAGCGTGAACCCCGACCAGGAGTGGGAGTCGCAATCGTTGCCCATCGGTAACGGCAGCATTGGCGGAAACATTCTCGGTTCGGTAGAGGCAGAGCGCATCACCTTCAACGAGAAGACCCTGTGGCGCGGAGGCCCCAACACCGAGGCGGGAGCGCACTACTATTGGAACGTGAACAAGAAATCGGCACATCTGCTCGATGACATACGCAAGGCTTTCTCCGAGGGCAACGATGCAGAGGCGGCACGTCTCACACGCGAGCACTTCAACAGCACCGCTGCCTACGAATACTACAACGAGAAGCCCTTCCGCTTCGGCAACTTCACCACAATGGGCGAGTTCATCATTGAGACGGGACACTCGCACGCAGGACTCGACAACTACCGCCGTATCCTATCGCTCGACTCGGCTCTTGCCGTTGTTGAGTATGCGCATCAGGGTATCAGGCACGAGCGCAAATACTTTGTGTCGTACCCCGCCAATGTAATGGTGATGAAATTCACAGCCGACAAGCCCGGACAGCAGAACCTAAAGCTGTCGTACACCCACAACCCTGTATCCGAGGGCACTATGCGCAACGACGGCAAGGACGGCATTGTGTTCCAGGGCAAGCTCGACAACAACGGAATGAACTACACCGTACGCGTGAAAGCCGTTGCAAAGGGCGGAAAGGTGGAGATTGAGCGCGGCGACATAAAGGTGACGGGAGCCGACGAGGTATGCTTCTACGTTACAGCCGACACCGACTACAAGATTAACTTCGACCCCGATTTTGACGACCCCACGACATACGTTGGCGTAAACCCCTACACCACAACCAACGAGTGGCTCAAGAATGCACTTGCCAAAGGTTACGACGCGCTCTTTGCCGAGCACTACGCCGACTACGCGGCACTCTTCAACCGTGTGCGCATAGACCTCAATCCCAATGCGCCCACCACATACGAGTTCCCAGGCGTTGCCAACCTGCCCACTCCCAAGCGCATAAAGTCGTACCGCACGGGAAAGCCCGACAACGGACTCGAGGAGCTCTATTTCCAGTATGGACGTTACCTGCTCATCTCCAGTTCACGTCCCGGCAACCTTCCCGCCAACCTGCAGGGAATATGGCACAACAATGTCGACGGCCCTTGGCGCGTGGACTACCACAACAACATCAACCTGCAGATGAACTACTGGCCCGCGTGCGTAACCAACCTCGACGAGTGCGTGCTCCCTCTCATAGACTTTATACGCACACTCACAAAGCCCGGCGCTGTCACCGCACAGAACTACTTCGGTGCACGTGGCTGGACCGCAAGCATCTCGGGCAACATCTTCGGCTTTACAGCACCGCTCAGCAGCCAGGATATGTCGTGGAATTTCAATCCTATGGCCGGACCGTGGCTCGCCACACACGTGTGGGACTACTACGACTATACCCGCGACAAGAAGTTCCTTGAGGAGACGGGATACGACATCATACGCAGCAGTGCAATATTTGCAATGGACTATCTGTGGAAGAAGAACGACAGCACATACACTGCTGCACCCTCGACCTCGCCCGAGCACGGCCCTATCGACCAGGGAGCGACATTCGTCCACGGCGTAGTGCGCGAGATTCTGCTCGATGCAATAGAGGCCAGCAAGGTGATGGGCAAGGACAAGGAGCTGCGCGAGGAGTGGGCAAACGTGCTGAAATACCTTGCACCCTACCAGATTGGACGCTACGGTCAGCTAATGGAGTGGAGCAAGGACATTGACGACCCCAAGGACCAGCACCGCCACGTAAATCACCTGTTCGGTCTGCACCCGGGACACACAATATCGCCCGTCACAACCCCCGAGCTTGCCGAGGCATCGAAAGTGGTGCTTGTGCATCGTGGCGACGGCGCTACAGGCTGGAGTATGGGCTGGAAGCTGAACCAATGGGCGCGCCTGCACGACGGCAACCACGCATACACCCTCTTCGGCAACCTATTGAAGAACGGTACACTCGACAATTTGTGGGACACACACGCCCCCTTCCAGATTGACGGAAATTTTGGAGGTACAGCAGGCATTGCCGAGATGCTTATGCAGAGTCATATGGGCTTTATACACCTGCTCCCTGCCCTACCCGACGCTTGGGAAGAGGGTACTGTCTACGGCCTCTGCGCCAAAGGAGGATTCGAGGTTGACATCACCTGGAAAGACGGCAAGATGGCAGAGACAGTGGTTACATCGAAAAAAGGCGGAGTATGCGATGTGCGCTACGGCAACAATGTAGTATCCATAAAAACAAAAAAAGGCAAAAGCTACAAGATTACCACAAAGAATGGCAAGCTTAAAGTAAAAAGCACAAAGAGGGGCAAATAAAAGCCAAGCTACAAAATAAGCAGAACTCCCTAAAAGTCGCGACTTTTAGGGAGTTCTGCATATATAATCTATAATCTAACGAAAAAACAGCAGTTACTTATGGTAGTCTATAAGTCCGTTCATAGGGCTTTCGACGATATTTCCTATTGAGAGTCCAAGGCTCTCGGCTGTCTCCTTAAGCTCGTTGGCAAAGGATATTCCAACACCTCCTACAATATGTATCGGCAGCCAGGAGCGGCGGTACACCATTGTATTGCGCTGGAAGAAGAGTGTGAAGCAATGCTTGAGCAGGGCCTGTACCTCGGCCTCCTTGCGGTTCTCGGCAAGGAAGGGAGCAAACTGTGCCAGATAGCGGTTGGGCATAGGCTTGTGATAGACCTGCTCCAGAATCTGCGACAGGCTGAGGTCGTATTTCTCGAGGAACTTTTTTATCAGCGCTGCCGACAACTGCTTTTTGAGACAGTCACTCACAAGGCGTTTGCCAAGCGCAGCACCGCTGCCCTCATCGCCCAGTATATATCCCAACGAAGGAGTGTTGTCAACAATCTTTTCTCCATCGAAAAGGCAGGAATTGGAACCTGTACCAAGAATGCAGGCAATACCCTCTTCGTGACCGCACAATGCACGTGCAGCGGCCAACAGGTCGCTGTTTATCTCTATATTCTCGGTTTTGAATACCTTTTTGAGCGCTTCGAACATACGTTTATTAGCTTCGGCGTATGCACACCCGGCACCATAATAGAAAATCGTATCAATCAGGGCGGTATCTATCTTGTCGGCAATTTCGCTGTGCAGTATCGTATATATTTCGTCGCTACTTTGTAACGTGGGATTAAATCCTTGTGTCTTTACCCTAACCGACACAAGGTTCTCTTCCTTATTGTATAATACCCAATCGGTCTTTGTAGAACCACCATCTGCAATAAGTATCATAATGCTTTCTGTAATTTTTTGCGAAGATAATTCATTTTTTCTGATTTTGCACACTCATTCAACAGTTGTTTGAGTATATGCGGCGTTTTTTCTGACGACAGGCCATTTTCGTATATATCCGTGCAAGACAAAAGGGCAACCTGTTTGTATTTTACATACAATTGCCGTATATTTGCAGTTAATGCACATTCGAAGGGTTGCCGACAATGGCAATTTTCGACAAGGGACAATACAGGAATAAAATAACAGGCAGAAGGTTGCCCCTTGCTTACACAAAACACAAACAGACTCAAGGATACAAATGCAAAAAGGGTACGGCACAGCATTATTTTTGTTGACACTGTTCATCGCTTTAATATTGAGCGGTGACAGGATATTCGTCGTCGAACCCGTTGCAGATGAACCCGAGGAAACGACAGTAAAACATTATGTGTCGCCATACGTGAGCATATCGCCATACGACAGCATTTTCAGACAGGCGGCAGACAGCATATTCCACTGCGACTGGAAGCTGCTGGCGGCAATAGCCTTCACCGAGTCGCGCTTCGACAGCACGGCACGCTCCGAGGCAGGAGCAAGCGGACTTATGCAAGTAATGCCACGCACACTAAGAGGAATGGGAGTACCCGACTCGATGCATTTGGATACACGCTCCAACATTATGGCGGCGGCGATGCTTCTGAAAGACTACAACCGCATATTCCGGCGAATAAAGGAGAGCGACGAGCGGTACAACTTCATTCTCGCATCGTACAACGCGGGTGTGGGACAAGTTAGCGATGCTATGCGCCTGGCAAGAAAATATGGAAAGAACCGCTACAAATGGGAGAACAGCGTCGACACTTTCCTCATATTGAAAAGCAAGCCCGAGTATTACAACGACAGTGTCTGCAAGAACGGGCAGTTCAAGGACTGGAAGCAGACGCTACAGTTTGTAAAAAAGGTACGGCGCACGTGGCAGCGGTACGAGAATATGCAGGAGGCATACAACGATTCGATATACTCGCTCATACTCAGCGACAGCACAATAGAGGTACGCTACAACTGAAAGTCCCGCTCGGACAAGGGAAAGAGCCGCGACAGTACTCTCTGAGCCACTGTCCACCCTCACAAAAGAAATGAAAGAACACTCTTCAACAACAGTAAAATGCCAACAAGCAGCAGAATACAGATAAGAGCCGTATCGTGGAGCAAAGATACCATAAACGGTACAACGGACAACGGCAGCAACGTCACGGTTGCCCTGCCCGAAGCCTTGTGCTACACCACCCTCACGCAACTTTTGTACAAAGGGTGCAAGCTCAACCTTCTTTATGCAACCACCGGCGGGGACGGGACGCTCCACCCGCGCGACATAATCCTCGACCCCGATTATCTGCTCGACATATCGGCACTTGCACGTTGCCTGCAACCCTACGGCAGCCCGGCAATAGGCTACATTCTCAACCTTATTGAGCCGACAACCGACAGCGCCGCCCGCCTGCTGGGAGAGGCAGCCAATATGTTCCTGGACGATTGCGTGAACGAGCGGAGCGACTCGCGTGCATCGTACAAGGGCTCAATGGAGAAATTCTTTCGCGAATACCCGCTGCAGCTATCGGCGTGCGACGGTATTGACCGCAAATTCTTCGACGCGGCGTGCGAGCAATTCTGCAACATACAAAAGACCGTGGGCACACAGGCAATAGAAGGAGAAGGCGGATACACACAGGACGATGCCCAGCTCGAGCCGTCGTTCTTTTGCGAGGCA
This sequence comes from Bacteroidaceae bacterium, assembly GCA_017554605.1. Taxonomy (GTDB): domain Bacteria; phylum Bacteroidota; class Bacteroidia; order Bacteroidales; family Bacteroidaceae; genus HGM04593. Next base: position 32,797 of record JAFZIA010000086.1, on the reverse strand, counting down.
CTGGGACTGCAGGGACGTATAGACCTTTTGCAGGGCAACAGGCTCATAGAGCTAAAGTCGGGAAAAGCCGACGAGTTCCACAACTCGTCGAAAGACGAGCACAAGCTGCAGATGTCGCTCTACAAGGAGATGCTGTGCCACTGTATGGGCATTGCACGCGACAGCATAAAGGCACATCTTTTTTACTCACGCTACCCGCGCACATACAGCGATGAGTGCACGCCCACACAGATAAGCAGCGCACTAATGCTGCGCAACCGCATTGTAACGCTTATGCAGCAGATGAGCAAGGACGGGTTACGCAGTATCCTTGAGAGCCTCTCGCCCGAGGATTTGAACGAACGAGGCGACAGGGGGCGTCTGTGGAACGACTATCTTCGTCCGAGAATAGAAAAGATTCTTTTACCCATAAAGGAAGCCGACGAGCAACTGCTGCAATATGTCTTTGGCAACATAGCCTTTGTTGCACGCGAAATGCTCATCGCAAAGGTGGGCAGCAGCGACGCTACGGTGCAGCGCAAGACCGCACAAAGCGGGCGCTGCTTCTCGGACGTGTGGAACGCCCCCACGGATACAAAAATTGAGAACGGCAACATACTCACAGGCCTGCGCATAAAGGAGTCTACCGACACCGACGGAATAAGCGACATAATATTCGAAGTGCCGCAGCAGGGCTGCGTTTTTTTCCCGAACTTCAGGGCGGGAGACACCGTCTTTGTGTACCGGCGCAACAGCGACGGCGACAAGGCCGTCAACCGTCAGGTGACACGCGGAAGCCTCACGAGCATCACCCCTGGCCAACTGACCATACATCTGCGCCACAAACAGCGCAACCGCACAATATTCCCCACAGAAGAAAGATACGCAATAGAGCACGACCATCTCGACAGCACATTCCGCTCATCGCTGCGCGACCTCTACGGCCTTCTCACCGCCCCGCAGGAACGCATCGACCTGCTGCTCTCGCGCCGTCAGCCCCGGTTCGACAAGGAACGCACGCTCACCGGCAACTACGGCAACGACTACATAAACAGCATTGTACTGAAAGCCAAACAGGCCGACGACCTTTTTCTGCTCGTAGGACCGCCGGGAACAGGAAAGACCTCGCAGGCCCTCAGCAGTATGGTGCGCGAGTTTATGCTCGACAAAGAGTGCAACATACTGCTTGCATCGTACACCAACAGGGCCGTAGACGAGATATGCCACACGCTCGAGAAGCTGCCCGAAAAGCCGCACTACATACGAATAGGCAGCGAGCAGACCTGCGCCGAGCCCCATCGCCTGTATCTGATGAAGAATGTGATTGCCGACTGCCGCAACCGCGAGCAGATACGCGCCACAATGCAGCAGACACGGATATTCGTGGGCACAACAGCCTCGCTCACGGCACGCAAGGAGCTGTTCCAGCTAAAGAAATTCCACACGGCAATAATAGACGAGGCCACACAGATACTGGAGTCGCAGATGGCGGGACTTATGGCTGCACAGTCACCCGACGGCACAGCGGCAATAAAGAAATTCATACTCATTGGCGACCCCAAGCAACTGCCGGCCGTCGTTGCCCAGCCTTCAAAGGATTGTGCAGTAAAGAGCAGCCTGTTGCAAGAGATTGGAATAAGGGAGTACAGTGCATCGCTCTTTGAGCGTCTGTACTACAGACACCAGCAGGAACCCACCGAAGGACTCGTCGCCACGCTCTACAAACAGGGACGTATGCACCCCATAGTGGGAGAATTTGCCAACCGCCACTTCTACGGCAACGCCCTTACCCCCATTCCCCTGCCCCACCAGTGCGAGGAGAACATATACAGCGTGATAGACAGCGGTGACCCCTGCCAACAGATTATTGCTGCGCGACGCACAGCATTCATTGCAACCGACACCCCGCAAGGCAACGACATTGCAAAGGTCAACCGCCCCGAAGCCGACAAGATAGCACAGTTCGTAAAGGCATACTACGAGCTTGAGACAGCAAACGGCAAAGAGTGCAACCCGTCGGAAGAGGTTGGAATAATTGTACCCTTCCGCAATCAGATAGCGATGGTTGCACACGCCATTGCCAAGCTCGACATTCCCGACAGCAACAGCATTGTCATTGACACTGTTGAGCGTTTCCAGGGCTCGCAAAGGGAAATGATACTCTTCGGCACTACAGTGTGGCAGCCCGAGCAGATGGAGATACTATCGTCGCCCATCACCGACGCCGAGGGTTGCGTGATAGACCGCAAGCTGAATGTGGCACTCACCCGCGCCCGACGAAGAATGTACATATTCGGCAACAGGGAGACACTGTCATTGTCGCCGCTCTACAAGGCATTGATTGACGAACTTGAGTAAATTGTTCATAAGTAACACATAAAACAACGTCAGCAGTATGATATATCTCAAAGAATTCAGGATACCCAAGGACAGTTGGGTCGATTGTTACTTTTCGCCATCGCTCTATGAAAAGGACCTTCCACGCAATATGCCGAGGGTATGCGAGAACACACACCTGAACACCTGGTATCCGTGGGATATTTTATACAACAGAGGATTAAGGGAATTCCAATTCGAGGATATTACCATACTGTACGGCGGCAACGGCTCGGGAAAGACCACGCTGCTCAATGTAATTGCACAACGCCTGCAATTAGAGCGTCTCACACGGTACAACCGGAGCACCTGCTTCGACGATTATGTAAGCATCTGCGAACACTTGACCGCCGACCTTGCTTCGGCACGTTGCATACAGCGCGGACGTATCCTCGTGAGCGACGATGTGTTCGACGCCATTCTGAAAAAGCGTGAAGAAAACGAGCGCATCGACCAACGCCGCGAGGAGCTTGTAGAGGAGTATTTCAATATGCCCGAACTTCCGCGCCACAACCTCGGCGACCCCGAAGTGTACAAGGAGTACAAACGAATATACGAGGCATCGCGAAAGAGCTGCTCGAAGTTTTTGAAAGCCAATCTGCAAAGAAACACAAAAGAGCAGTCGAACGGAGAGACCGCATTCGACTTTTTTGTGGAATCCATAAACAACGACTCGCTTGTACTGCTCGACGAACCCGAGAACAGCCTCTCGGCAAAATGGCAGATGGAGCTGGTGAAATTCATCACAGGCGCTGTACGGGCCTTCCGCTGCCAGTTCATTATTGCCACACACTCGCCGTTCGTCCTCTCCATTCCTGGAGCAAGGATATACGACCTCGACTCGTACCCAATTAAAACCGAGCGGTGGTACAACCTCGAGAATGTACGCAACTATTACGAGCTGTTCAAGGAGAATGAACACCTGTTTAGAAATTCCTAAGGGATAAAGATTATCCAGCAAAGCGACAAAATAGAGACTATTTACCGACAGAGAGCTTTTCCCTCTCCTTTTGCCCGACAAAAGCCAGCACCGCCCGTTCGGCCGCCTCGGGAAAATCGGTGAGCGAGAGAATGAGATTCTTGTAGCAACCGCGTGCCTGCAATCCTTGCAGAAGAGGATATACAGGAAAGGTATCGCACCAATACTCCTCACCTAAAAACACCATAGGGCTTGCATAGCCACAGGTGAGATAGTGGTTCTGTGCCGCGTCCTGAAAAATCTCCTGCATCGTCCCAGCGCTTCCGGGAGAGTATATGACACCGCCCTTTGCTATTGCCAGGAGTCCATCTTCGCGTATGCTGTTGTCGAAATATTTTGCAATGTGAGTGGCAAAAGGAGTAGCGGGCTCGTGACCATAGAACCACGTGGGAATACCCACGCTGCACCACTCGCCCACACGCGGCATTGCCTGCATAAGAGAGAAAGCCGATGAGAGCCAGCCGTCGTCCTTGTACGACGGATATTCAGCAAGCACCGCTATTGCATCGTCTACAGCACTGTCGCTGTAGCCGGCAAGCCACGCTCCCAGATGCGCAGCCTCCATTGCACCCGGACCGCCGCCAGTAACCATAAGGCAGCCGGCCTCGGTAAGATGCTTGGAAATGAGCGCCACCTTGCGGTAGACATCATCGGTGCGCAAGAGCGCGTGCCCTCCCATCACCGCCACAACCCTGTAGTCGTCGTATCGGGAGAGAAGGTCGTACAGGGCATTGCTCACCGAGTGGTCGTGCAGCGAGCGTGCAAGCGTCTCGGCAATATCCACTGCCTGCTTGCCCTTTTCGGTATAATGCCTGTATATGCGCGTATCGTAACAATCGCCGAATGTCGAAGGAGAGAGATAATCATAGCCTTCGTAGAGCGTCGACGGCGAATAGAGGTACGAGGGGAACATATTGTAAGGCATATTGAGCTTGGGCAAAAGATAGCAATTGCTGCCAAGCTCCTCGCGCATCACACGGGGCATTGTGCAACCGAAAAACAGACAGTCGTCGAAGCGGCACTGCACGGCCTCGCGCCCGAACTCCAGATTCTGAAAAGCATAATGCCTGAGGGTTGTTCCCGGTACAAGAAGCGCCGCAAGCGCATCGGGATTCTCTATTTCGATATAGCGGTTCATAGAATGTTTGTGTTTGTATTGTGCGAAACTAAACAAAAAAGAGAAAAAATACAAACTATATACAACATTCATTGGAAGTAATTAGAAAATATAGCTATCTTAGCCCAGAAACAAATTCAATACACTTATGGCAATCATTAAGGAACTACGCGGTTTCACGCCCAAAATGGGCGAGAACTGTTTTCTTGCAGAGACAGCAGCCGTCATTGGCGACGTAACAATGGGCAACGACTGCTCAATATGGTACGGTACAGTGCTGCGCGGTGACGTGAATACAATTACCATCGGCAATAAAGTGAACATACAGGACGGGGCAGTAATACACACGCTCTACAAGCGCTCGGTAACTACGATAGGCAACAATGTATCCATTGGACACAATGCCACAATACACGGCGCTACAATAGAGGACAATTGCCTGATAGGAATGGGCGCCACTGTGCTCGACGGTGCAGTTGTAGAGAGCGGCGCAATTGTTGCGGCAAACGCCCTTGTGACATCGGGTATGCGCGTGGAGAGCGGCTGCATATACGCAGGCGTTCCTGCCAAGAAGATAAAGCAGGTGAGCCCCGAACAGCAACGGGATATTGTAGAGCGCATTGCCGACGATTATGTGATGTACGCATCGTGGTACAAGGAATGAGAATGAGATTGAAATAAAGAACACATAAACACACTACCAACTATGAAGATAAGACAGACAATACTTGCAGTTCCACTGTTGTTGATTGCAGCCATTATGCTTGTGGCGAGTGACATTTACAAGGACGGTGTATCGAAGAAGCCGTTCGACCTCTTCAGGACATACACCTCCGAGGCAATACCCTACCGCATTCCCGCAATAGCAAAGACCATAGACGGCTCGCTTGTAGCCGTTGCCGATTACCGCTTTTGCCGCGCCGACATTGGCTACGGACATATCGACCTGCACTGCCGCATAAGCGAAGACAACGGAAAATCGTGGGGCGAGGTGTTTACCATTGTCGAGGGCGACGGAAAGAAAATAGACAACAACCCCAACCTGTCGCTCAACGCGGGATACGGCGACCCCTGCATAGTTGCCGACAGCGAGAGCAACAGGGTGCTTCTTATATGCGTATGTGGCTACCAGACATATTTCGGTGCATCGCGCGAGTACCCCAATCAGGTGGCACGACTCTACAGCGAGGACGGCGGACGCACCTGGAGTGCCCCCGAAGTGATTACAGAGCAGTTCTATGCCCCGTTGGACAATTCGGCTGTAGGCCCTATAAAATCGATGTTCATCGGTTCGGGAAGGATACACCAGAGCCGCTACACGAAAGTGGGCGACTACTACCGCCTCTATGCCTGTATGCTGGCAAGGGACAAGGACAACAATTTTTGCAATTTCGTAGTCTACTCCGATGACTTTGGAAAGAACTGGAATATCCTTGGCGACACAAACACCGCTCCTGTCCCTGCCGGTGGCGACGAGCCGAAGACCGAGGAGCTTCCCGACGGCTCATTGCTCCTGAGTTCACGCTGCGGTGGTGGCAGGCTCTACAATATATTCGAGTTCAGCAACGCGGCACTGGCACAGGGCACGTGGGGCAAGCACGCATTCTCGGGCGAGGCGAACAACGGAGTGACAGCACTCTCCAACTCGTGCAACGGCGAGGTGCTTGTGCTACCGGTGAAGCGCAACAGCGACAAAAAGGATATGTACATACTGTTACAGTCGCTGCCCTTTGGAAAAGGCCGTACCAATGTGGGTATATATTACAAGGAACTTGCTGCGGCAGAAGACTTTGACACCCCCGAGAATTTGGCACGCGACTGGGACGGACGTTTCCAGGTTACATACAAGGCATCGGCCTACTCCACAATGATACAACAGCAGGACGGAACAATTGCTTTTGTCTACGAGGAGGACACATACGGCACAAACGGTGGCGGATACACAATTGCGTACAAGAACTTCAGTATCGATGAGATAACAAACGGCAAATACAGCTACAACAGCAAGGTTAACCGCAAGAAATACCTCAAGAGTCTGAAAAAGTAACCCACCTCACTCAGTAAGCACACTTTTATACAAAAGCAATTTTACAGAGCAATTTTACAGAGTCTATAACACAAAAGAAAGATTATTTACCTCAAATATTAAAATTTATTATTATCTTCGTCTCCGAAGAGATTTTAAAAATAACACAACAACCCCTTCGATATGATTATAGCAGTAGATTTTGATGGTACCATCGTAGAACACAATTACCCTGATATTGGTCAAGAAATACCCTTTGCAACCACTACACTCAAGATGCTCGCAAAAGAGAGGCATCGTCTTATCCTTTGGACAGTACGCAAAGGAAAAGAGCTCGACGACGCCGTTGAATGGTGTCGCCAGCGCGGTGTGGAGTTCTATGCCGTAAATAAGAACTACCCCGAGGAGAAGGTCGACAACGAGAGTGGTTATTGCAAGATTGATGCCGAACTATTCATCGACGACCGCAATTTGGGCGGAATACCTGATTGGGGGAAAATATACGATATGGTTATGAACCAAAAAAGTTGGGACGATTTATATTCCGACGATTCTACTCCAAAGAAGAAAAAGAAATGGTTATTTTGGTAACGACCATATAATGTAAGAATGTGAAGCAGCAGTTGTTGCTTCACATTCTTACATTATAGGAGTATAGCTCTTACATTAGACACAGGCTATCTGTTATCGGTAAGCTTTATTAAGAAGCCGATATTTCGCCCGCAATATTGCTTTTCATTCTCTGGCGCACCTCCTCAATGGGGAGTTCCTCACCCAAAAGGAACATCATCTTTGTAAGGGCAGCCTCAACGGTCATATCGCGTCCGCTGATAATTCCTGCATCGAGCAGTTGCAATCCTGTTTCGTAGAGACTCATCTTTACACTGCCCGTATTGCACTGTGTCACATTCACAATTACTTTTCCTTGACGCGTTGCAGCGCTTAGAGCATCTACCAGCCACTGCGCCTTCGGTGCATTTCCCGAACCAAAAGTACGGAATATAATACCCTTTATCTCGCCCGAACTGAGTATCTTCTCGACAACGCTCTGCTGTATCCCTGGAAAAAGCGAGAAAATGATAATGTCGCTCGACATCTTATAGTGCGGGGTAAGCTTTGCCTCGGCATTGTACGGACGTATGAAATGCGAATTGTACTGTATTTCCATTCCCGATACAGCAAGGTTGGGGTAATTGTTCGAGGTGAACGCATTGAAGCTGTCGGCACTTGTTTTTGTACTACGGTTGCCACGCATAAGCTTCTGGTGGAAATATATACACACCTCGGGTACGAGCGGAGTACCGTCGCTGTTCTTTGCCGCTGCTATCTCTATTGCCGTCAGAAGATTCTCCTTGCCGTCGGTGCGCAGCACACCAATGGGCAACTGGCTTCCTGTAAGTATCACGGGCTTCATCAACCCCTCGAGCATAAAGCTTAGTGCCGACGCTGTAAAGGCCATAGTATCTGTTCCGTGCAGAATGACAAAGCCGTCGAACTTGTCGTAGTTGGTGTGGATAATCTCCACTATGCGCCTCCACAGCGCTGGGTTCATATCCGAAGAGTCAATTGGCGGATTGAAGGCACGCGACGAGATATTCAGGTTGAACTGTCGTAGCTCGGGCACGTGACGCAGCAGATGGTCGAAGTTGAAAGACTCCAACGCTCCTGTCACTGCGTTGCGTATCATACCTATAGTACCACCGGTATATATAATTAGGATTGACGACCTTTTCTCGCTCATAAGCATTTGTTTTGCGGTGCAAAGGTACAAAAAATACAGGGATTGCGGAGGATTGTATATGATTTATTTTTTATCCCTTTGATATCCATAAGATTCCAGAAACTTACAGATTTACTATTATTTCATTATCATCAGTTGACTTTTGTCGTCATTTACAATATTAGGCTTATCAAATATAACTTTTCTTGCTTTTGGGAAATAAAAATGGCAAACACTGTTTTTTCTTTTTTTATATAAAGCAAAGTTTTATTTCTTAATAGACAGAATTATTGTTGAATATCATTTGCCATTGATTTTCATTAGGCAAAGGCATAAACAGTAAATATTTGAGCATAAAAAACAACGAAATAACGGCTTCCAATATAGTAAAAACTTTTTTAGAAAACTTAAACAGCTTCTAACTATGTACGACTATCTTGTTCAGTTGGCAGATATGGTGAAAAAGGAATAAGCCTATACAAAACCTTACAAAACAAACGACGAGCGGCCAAGAATGTGACCGCTCGTCGTTTGTTATTTACTATTGGGTATTTTTTTACATCATACCGCCCATTCCACCCATTCCGGGAGCACCCATAGGAAGCTCGGGCTTATCCTCTTTCTTCTCTACTATTACACACTCGGTGGTGAGGAACATACCAGCGATTGAAGCTGCATTCTCAAGAGCTACGCGAGTTACCTTGGCAGGGTCTACTACGCCAGCTGCAAAGAGGTTCTCGTAAACATCGGTGCGGGCATTGTAACCAAAATCGGCCTTACCCTCGCGAACCTTCTGTACAACCACTGCACCCTCTTTACCTGCATTCGCAACAATCTGACGGAGGGGCTCTTCAATTGCACGCTTAACGATTGCAACACCTGTAGCCTCGTCGGAGTTTACAGTGGCAATGCCGTCGAGCGACTCAATTGCGCGGATATATGTCACACCGCCACCAGGAACAATACCCTCCTCTATAGCTGCACGTGTAGCGCAAAGAGCATCGTCGACGCGGTCTTTCTTCTCCTTCATCTCTACCTCGGACGCTGCACCTACGTAAAGCACTGCAACACCGCCTGCGAGCTTGGCGAGACGCTCCTGGAGCTTCTCCTTGTCGTAATCGCTCTTTGTGGTAGAAATCTGAGCCTTAATCTGTGCCACACGCTGTGCAATAGCCTCCTTGTCGCCATTGCCGTCGACAATTGTGGTGTTGTCCTTGCTTACGGTAATCTTGCCACAAGTACCCAACATCTCGAGTGTAGCCTGCTCGAGCTTGATGCCCTTCTCCTCGCTGATGACAATACCGCCGGTGAGTGTAGCGATGTCCTCGAGCATATCCTTGCGGCGGTCGCCGAATCCTGGAGCCTTAACGGCACAAATCTTCAACTGTGTACGCAGACGGTTCACAACCAATGTAGTAAGAGCCTCACTCTCAACGTCCTCGGCAATGATAAGGAGAGGACGGCCGGTCTGTACGGCAGGCTCAAGAATGGGGAGCATATCCTTGAGGTTTGTAATCTTCTTGTCGTAGATGAGGACAAAAGGATTCTCCATATGGCACTCCATCTTCTCGGTATCTGTAATGAAATAGGGTGACAAATAACCGCGGTCGAACTGCATACCCTCAACAACACCGATTGTAGTATCGCGGCTCTTGGCCTCCTCGATTGTAATAACACCGTCCTTTGACACCTTGCGCATTGCATCGGCAATGAGCTTGCCAATCTCTGCATCGTTGTTTGCCGAGATTGTTGCAACCTGCTCAATCTTGTCGTAGTCGGCACCTACCTCTTCGCTCTGCTCCTTGATTGAAGCTACGATGCACGATACAGCCTTGTCGATACCGCGCTTGAGGTCCATAGGATTGGCACCCGCTGTCACGTTGCGCAATCCCTCGGTGATGATTGCCTGTGCAAGCACTGTTGCTGTTGTTGTACCGTCACCTGCATCGTCGCCAGTCTTTGACGCTACCGACTTCACGAGCTGTGCACCTGTATTCATATAAGCATCGTCGAGCTCAATCTCCTTTGCTACAGAAACACCGTCTTTTGTAATTTGGGGTGCACCGAACTTTTTCTCTATGATTACATTGCGGCCTTTGGGACCCAATGTCACTTTCACTGCATTTGCAAGCTCGTCGACACCTTTCTTGAGCTGGTCGCGAGCGTCCATATTGAAAAGAATCTCTTTTGCCATAGTATATTATCTTTTAATAAGGTTCAACTCCTGATTATCTTATCCAAGGATTGCAAGCACGTCGCTCTGACGCATAATAAGATACTTTACGCCCTCAAACTCAACCTCGGTACCCGAGTATTTGCCGTAAAGCACGTGGTCGCCAACTGCAATCTCCATCTTCTCGTCCTTTGTTCCGTTGCCCACTGCAACAACCTCGCCCTGAAGGGGCTTCTCCTTTGCTGTATCGGGGATAATGATACCGCCGATAGTCTTTTCTTCTGCCGGCTGAGGCAAAATGAGAACTCTGTCGGCCAATGGTTTAATGTTCATAATTGTGTAGTTTTTATTTTTATTGATGTTCATTTAATCAAATACCGCACCGCATTGCAAGGCGGTACATTAATCATACAACAAAAAACGAGCCAAATAGTTTTTTGTGACAAAGAAATGGCAAAACAATGAAGAGCCACTGCAAAGTGTGACATTTTGACACACGCAAAAAGGAAAGACTGACAGAACGCTGACACAAAAATCATACAAGAGGTAAAATTTTTGTACATATAAACGCCTATCTTTTATAAAAAAATTGTATTTTCGCAAAAATATTGAAAACCATAAAAAACAAACATACTTATGAACAAATATCTCAAATGGGGAATTGTAGGCACAATAATAGCTGGAGGAGCTATATATTTGGGCATCAATACATTCATTCCACAAGTAAATGAAGAATTAGAGGCTGCACCCGTAAAGGCCGGCACAGGCAAGCAGGCAAGGGCTCTGAACGTAAAAGCCGTAATATTGCGCGAGACCTCCTTGTCGGACGAGTTTTTTGTAAGCGGCACGCTGATACCCGACGAGCAGGTGGACCTGTCGTTCGAGACATCGGGCAAGATAACCGACATCTTTTTTGTGGAGGGCTCATACGTCAAGAAGGGAGAGCTCCTGGCAAAGACCAACGATGCACCGCTACAAGCCGAACTGAGGAAACTTGAGTCGCAGCTAAAGCTGTACACCGACCGTATGCACCGACAGAATGTACTGCTCGAGAAGGAGGCTGTGAGCCAGGAGGCCTTTCAGGAGGCACAGACAAGCCTTGCCATTCTGCGTGCCGAGATTGACGGAGTGAAGGCACGTATAGCACAAACCGAGCTGCGTGCACCGTTCGACGGCATAATAGGCTTGCGCCAGATGAGTGTGGGAAGCTACGCATCGTCGACAACAACCATTGCCCGCCTCACAAAGACCAATATGCTGAAACTGGAGTTTGCCATTCCCGAGCGCTACGCTGGAATACTGGAGACAGGCACCACCGTACGCTTTCTTGTGGACGGCGACCTTGAGGAGCGCACTGCAAGAATATATGCGATAGACTCCGACGCCGATGCCGATACACGTTCATTCACCGTACGCGCAATATACAACAACGGCGACGGCAAACTGCACCCCGGACGCTACGCCAACATCACACTCACCGCACAGACATTCAGGAATGCAATATCTGTGCCCAGTCAGTCTATAGTATCGGAGATGGGAGTGGACAAGGTATTCCTCTACCGCGACGGCAAGGCACAGCCCGTGGAGATAACGAAAGGACTGCGCAACGAGTCGCACGTACAAGTGGTGCGCGGACTGTCAGTGGGCGATACGGTAATCACCTCGGGAACAATGCAGCTCCGCACGGGACAGAAGGTAACACTCGACGAAGTAAAATAACAGGCAACAAACACACAATCGACACACAGCGTTATGAATATATCAGAATTAAGCATACGCCGTCCGGTACTTGCAACCGTGCTCACCCTCATCATACTCCTCTTTGGAGCAGTGGGCTATATGAGCTTGGGAGTGCGCGAGTATCCGTCGGTGGACAACCCCATAATATCGGTATCCTGTTCCTACGCAGGAGCTAACGCCGATGTAATCGAGAACCAGATTACAGAGCCGCTGGAGCAGAACATAAACGGAATACCGGGCATACGCTCGCTCACCAGTGTGAGCCAACAGGGAAGCAGCCGCATCACCGTGGAGTTCGAGCTGTCGGTGGACCTTGAGACTGCCGCCAACGACGTGCGCGACAAGGTGTCGCGTGCACAGCGCTTTCTGCCGCGCGATTGCGACCCTCCCACAGTGTCAAAAGCCGACGCCGACGCAACGCCCATACTTATGGTGGCGATACAGAGCGAGAAGCGCTCGCTGCTGGAGCTGAGCGAGATTGCCGACCTCACGGTAAAAGAGCAGCTACAGACAATCCCCGAGGTGAGCAGCGTATCAATATGGGGCGAGAAGCGCTACTGTATGCGCCTGTGGCTCGACCCGATAAAGATGTCGGGATACGGCGTTACGCCTATGGACGTGAAGCTTGCGCTCGACGCCGAGAATGTGGAGCTGCCGTCGGGAAGCATCGAGGGCGACAACGTGGAGCTCGCCATACGTACCCTGGGACTTATGTCAACCACAGAAGAGTTCAACAACCTTATAATAAAGGAGAACAACGGACGCATCGTGCGCTTCAGCGACATTGGGCGTGCCGAACTAAGTGCACGCGACCTCAAGAGCTATATGAAGATGAACGGCGTGCCTATGGTGGGAGTAGTTGTCATTCCGCAGCCGGGAGCCAACCACATAAACATTGCCGAGGCCGTATACGACCGTATGGAAAAGATGAAGAAAGACCTCCCCGAGGACGTCACATACAGCTACGGATTCGACAATACAAAGTTCATCCGCGCATCGATAAACGAGGTTAAGACAACCGTTTACGAGGCGTTCATACTCGTAATCATAATTATTTTCCTCTTCCTGCGCGACTGGCGCGTTACGCTTGTGCCCTGCATTGTGATTCCCGTGTCGCTCATAGGCGCATTCTTCATAATGTATGTGTTGGGATTCTCAATCAACGTACTATCGATGCTTGCGATTGTGCTCTCCGTGGGACTTGTGGTGGACGATGCTATTGTGATGACCGAGAACATCTACATACGCATAGAGCGCGGAATGCGTCCGCGTGCGGCCGGAATTGAGGGAGCAAAGGAGATTTTCTTTGCCGTAATATCAACCACCATCACCCTGCTGGCAGTGTTCCTGCCAATTGTGTTTATGGAGGGAACAACGGGCCGCCTCTTCCGCGAGTTCAGCTTTGTGGTGGCAGGCTCGGTTGTAATATCGTCGTTCGCGGCACTCACAATAACCCCTATGCTCGCGACAAAAATCCTCAAGCGCCGCAAGGAACAGAGCTGGTTCTACCGCAAGACCGAGCCCTTCTTTACAGGCCTCAACAACTGCTACAGCGCGAGCCTCGACTTTTTCCTGCGCCACCGCTACCTGTCGATAATACTTATGATAGCATCGTTTGTGGGCTGCGTGTGGATGTGGACGAGCGTACCTGCCGAAATGGCACCTATGGAGGACCGTTCGAGCATCACCATACGTACTATGGGTGCCGAGGGTGTGACATACGAGTATATGCGCGACTACACCGAGGAGATTAGCCGTATGGCCGACTCCATTGTACCCGACGCGGCGTTCATAACAGCACGCGTATCGAGCGGCTCGGGCAACATACAGATTACCCTGAAAGACCTGAAAGAACGCGACTACTCGCAGATGGACGTTGCCGAGAAGCTGTCGAGAAGCGTGCGCAGCAAGACCGATGCACGCGCCTTTGTGCAGCAGCAGTCGACATTCGGCAGCCGCCGCGGAGGAATGCCCGTGCAATATGTGCTGCAGACTACAAACATCGAGAAGCTGCAGGAAATATTGCCTGTGTTCCTGAACAAGGTCTACGACAATCCCACATTCCAGATGGCCGACGTCGACCTCAAGTTCAGCAAGCCCGAGATTCAGGTGGCAATAAACCGCGAGAAAGCCAACATTATGGGAGTGAACACCAAGGACATTGCACAGACACTGCAATATGGACTAAGCGGTCAAAGAATGGGCTACCTCTATCTCAACGGCAAGCAGTACGAGATTGTGGGCGAGATTAACCGCCAGCAGCGCAACGCCCCCTCGAACCTAAAGGCAATATATGTACGCAGCGACAAGGGCGAGATGATACAGATGGAGAATCTTGTCGACCTCATTGAGAGCATAGCTCCTCCCAAGCTCTATCGCTACAACCGCTTCGTGTCGGCTACAGTATCGGCCGGACTTGCCGAGGGAAAGACCATTGGTGACGGACTTGCCGAGATGGACAAGATTGCCGAGAGCACACTCGACGACACATTCCGCACGGCACTCACGGGCGACTCAAGAGAGTTCCGAGAGAGCTCGTCGAGCCTCTTCTTTGCCTTTGCCCTTGCCTTGCTGCTCATTTACCTTATCCTGGCTGCACAGTTCGAGAGCTTTAAGGATCCGTTCGTCATTATGCTCACCGTGCCGCTCGCTGTATGCGGAGCGCTCATCTTTATGCTCATTGGCGGACAGACGATGAACATCTTCAGCCAGATTGGTATAATTATGCTTGTGGGACTGGTTGCAAAGAACGGTATCCTCATTGTGGAGTTTGCCAACCAGCGCCAGAAGAGCGGCATTGAGAAGGACGAGGCAATACGCGGTGCATCGGTGCAGCGTCTGCGCCCTATCCTTATGACAAGCGCATCGACGGTGCTGGGACTTATGCCGCTGATGTTCGCAACGGGCGAAGGCTGCAACGGCCGAATAGCGATGGGCACAGCCGTCGTTGGAGGTATGATTATATCGACCATTCTAACAATGTACATTGTACCCGCAATTTACTCATACGTATCTACGGATATAACAAAGAAGGAGGAAAAGGACAAATGAAGATAAGAGAGATAATAACAGTATCGGCGCTGCTGCTGACACTCTCGGCAGCAGCACAGGAGGAGAGCCGCACACTGAGCGAGTGCCTCGAGACAGGACTTGAGAACAACTACTCGCTGCGCATCGTACGCAACCGCGAAAAGACAGCCGAGAACAACACCGGCTGGGCAAACGCAGGAATGCTGCCCACCGCAACAGCAACGGCATCGTACAGCGGCACACTCGACAACAGTGACATAGAGCCGCGCGAGAGCGGAGCATCGACAGTGAGCCAACGCAACGTAACCGACCACACCCTGCGTGCGGGAGTCGACCTTCAGTGGCTCATATTCGACGGTTTCAAGATGCAGGCAAGCTACCGGCGCCTCAAGGAGCTCCATCTGCAAAGCCAGACACAGACACGCATAGCCGTAGAGAATTACATTGCCAATTTCACAGCCGAGTACTACAATTTCATACTCCAGCGCCTGAGACTGCGGAACCTGAGCTACGCAGTGAAGCTGTCGCGTGAACGCCTGCGCATTGTGCAGGACCGTTATATAATAGGAAACAACTCGCGCCTCGACCTTTTGCAGGCACAGGTTGACTTCAATGCCGACAGCGCACAGAGCGTGAAGCAATATGAGCTGCTGCTCACATCGCGCATACACCTGCGCGAGCTAATGGCCGAACGCAATATGGACGAGCGCTTCGTTGTGGCAGACACTGCAATTTACGTCGACAACCAGCTCGATTTTGACACACTGTGGCAGGCCACCCTTGCCAACAACGCCGAAATAATTTTGGCAGCACAGAACAAGACCCTTGCAGCCCTCGACCTCAAGAGCATACAGTCGCGCGACTACCCCTACCTGCGCCTTAACGCGGGATACGGATACACATACACGCGTTACGACGTGAACACCACTCTCAACCGCAGCGATTGGGGAGCCGACTTTGGAATATCCGTGGGCTTCAACCTTTTCGACGGCAAGCGCAGCCGCCAGCGCAAGAACGCCAAGCTGGCAGTGGTCAATGCCGAATATGAGCAGCAGGAGATAGAACTCAGCCTCTATGCCGACCTCAACACACTGTGGCAATCCTATCAGAACAACAAGCGCCTGCTGGCACTCGAACGGCAGAACGTGGTTGCAGCGCGCGAGAATTACGACATTGCCTACGAGCGCTACCTGCTCGGTAACCTCTCGGGAATAGAGATGCGCGAGGCACAAATGAGCCTGCTCGACGCCGAAGACCGAATCCTTGTTGCCGAATACAACACTAAACTTTGCGAAATATCACTGCTGCAGATAAGCGGAAACATAGGTGCGTATCTGGAGTAAGCACCCTGTGCCCCACCCGCTCACAGGGCACCGGACAGTCGGTAACAGAAAAAAGAACAAGAAAGATGCAAATAATAAGTAAAACTGCAAATATTGTCCGCCGCATCATAAAACGCTGCTTTGTAATGTATTACAGGCAGATGAGCAAACACCGCGTTTCGTGGTCGCTCATAAAGCTTGCCGACAGCTTCGGCAGCCTGCAACTGGCATCGGCGGCACTCACCTACCACACTCTGTTTGCAATAGTGCCTGTGATGGCACTTATGACAGCCATTGCAAAGGGATTGGGATACGGCGAGATATTCATACAGTCGGTGAGGAATTTCCTGCAGGGACAAGAGGCAATATCGGACGGACTGCTGCTCTATGCCGACAGCTATCTTAACAACACAAAGGTGACAATGTGGCTGGGAATTGGTATCGGCCTGGTGCTGCTGCTCTACTCGGTATTCTCAATATTCAGCACCATTGACACAACATTCAATATGCTGTGGAACGAGAAACCGCGCAACGTACAGAAAAGACTGAAGACATTCGCATTCGTGCTCGTACTGCCGTTTGCCGTAATAATGGCACTCGCATTGTGGTGGAGCGTATCGTCCATAATAAACGACACTATCATTAAGGAAATAAATGTGCTCTTCATTTCTGTCGCAACATACATACTGCTGCTGCTGGCTGCATACAAGCTCATTCCCAACACTATCGTAAAGACAAAGTATGCTGCAATTTCAGCTGTCGTATGCGGACTAATATTTGCGGCGATGCAGTATTTCAGCTACGCAATCATATCGTCGTTCAACTACCGCAACATATACGGGGATATGGCAAGCCTTATGATTTTTGTGCTTCTCATATACTTCTCGTGGACAATATGCCTTGCCGGTTCAAAGTGGAACTACTTTTTGCAGAAAGCCGACGAGCAGGAACACGAGAACGAATACAAGAGCATCAACCACCGCTATATGAACTTCCTTTGTATGCTCATTATCGAGCGTATAGAGTCCATTCACCCGTTCACCGGACATTTTGACACCGAGCAGCTTGCAATGAATGCCGAAAAGGAGTACGGACTGCCCACACACCTCACACAGTCAATAATAAAGTATCTGCGCAACAAGAAGGTGCTCTTTACAGGAGGAAACGACACATTGAGGCTAAGCAAGCGTTACAGCGGACTCACAGTGCGCGAGCTTATGCACGACCTCGACTATGCAGGCAGGAACAGCAATGTCATTGAGAGGCTGAAAGATGTCCACGGCAACACCACACTCGACAAACTGTGGAAAGTGACAAACGGTGAAACCGAGGAGACAGATAACCTATTGGATTTACAGGTAAAGGAAATTTTGGAAACAAAACAGGAGTAAAATATTATGGAACAGTATAAAGCATCGGAAAAGCGGTACGACGAGAGTGACATTCTCTACCGCCGTTGCGGACGCAGCGGCATTCTGCTGCCAAAAGTGAGTTTGGGATTCTGGCAGAATTTTGGAGCTGTAGCCCCGCTCGAGCGCAGCCGCGACATTATGCGTTGCGCATTCGACAACGGGATAACGCACTTTGACCTTGCAAACAACTACGGCCCTCCTTACGGCACGGGCGAGGAGACATTCGGCAAGCTGATGGAGAGTGATTTTCGTCCCTACCGCGACGAGATGTTCATCTGCACAAAGGCAGGCTACGATATGTGGCAAGGCCCTTACGGAAACTGGGGCTCGCGCAAGTACCTTATGGCAAGTCTCGACCAAAGCCTCAAGAGAATGAAGCTCGAGTATGTAGACCTCTTTTACAGCCATCGCTACGACCCCGAGACCCCATTAGAGGAGACGTTGCAGGCAATCGTCGACATAGTGCGCTCGGGAAAGGCGCTCTACGCAGGAATATCGCGCTGGCCGCTGGAAGCACTGAAATTTGCCCACAAGTACCTTCAGGAGCGCGACGTGCCACTGCTCATATACCAGGGACGACTGAACCTCATCGACCGCGAACCACAACAAGAGGGGATACTCGACTTTTGCAAAGATAACGGTATTGGTTTCATCTCATTCTCGCCCCTTGCCCAGGGACTTTTGACCGAGCGCTACCTCGACGGCATACCCGGCGACTCGCGTATGTCGCGCGGCAAGAGCCTCACTCCCGAGCGCCTCACCCCCGAGCTGCAAGGCTACCTGCACAAGCTGAAGGCCGTTGCCGACAGCCGCAACGAGAATATGGCACAGACCGCGCTCGCGTGGATACTCTCACAAGAGGGAGTTACATCGACACTTGTAGGAGCAAGCTCCAGCCAGCAGCTTATGCGCAATATGCAGTGCATAAAGTCGAAACCACTGAGCGCAGAGGAGATAAGGATACTTGGATAAACAGCCTAAAAAACAAGGAATATGGACGAGAAACTACTTGAGGAACTCAAAAAGCGTATAGGCAGGGAGTGCTGTAAGATAGCCCTCACTGCAACAGACTACACGATAGACACCGACGAGACAGAGCTCACACAAAGCAAGGTGCTGGGCGACCCATTCTTTCCCGAGAGTATGGCAGACGAGTATCCACGGACTGAAGCAGGCATACCACTGGTAATGTTCGTACAGATAAACTTTGCCGAAGTCCCACATATAGATGGACTCCCCACAAGCGGACTTTTGCAGGTATATTTGAACCCTTTCGACTGGAACGACGAGAACGAGAGGATACTATTCTTCGACGAAGAGCAACTGAAAGAAGAGTCGATAGACGTGTACGACGAAGTGCTTCGCGGCTGGCTCGAGGACGCCGACTACTATATGCCCACACAGCACGTCCATACAATGAAATTCGAGAAAAGCCTATCCTACTCGGCAGCCGACGACAATGATTATGCCCGCGAACTGAGCAAAATAAGCGAAGAATATTCGCCACAAATAGCAGAGGAATATGCAACGACAGTCTCAGTAGAATTTGGCAGCCGCATAGGAGGATATTGCGATTTTACACAGTATGACCCGCGTCGCAAAAAATTTTTCCAACTGCTTCAGATTGACAGTGAGGAGGGAATAAACTTCTACGACTGCGGCATAATGCACGTGTTCATTACTCCCGCCGACCTTGAGAAGCGCAATTTCGAGAATGCCTTTGTGTACACCGACTTTTATTGATTTTATTGCAGACTGCAATATGAATTTTATCGGACAGCTATATAATTTAAACAGCTTCTAAAACCATAGTAAAATGAAGAAAATAAAAAACCCCTGGATACCCCTCACCGACAAAGGTTACAACTGCTTTGCCTGCTCGCCCACAAACCCCTGCGGACTTAAAATGGAGTTTTACGAAGATGGCGACGACATTGTATCATTCTGGACACCCGACGACAATTTCCAGGGTTGGATGAACACCCTGCACGGCGGAATACAGGCAACCATAATGGACGAGAGCGCGGGTTGGCTCATATCGCGCAAGTTCCAGACATCGGGAATGACGACCAACCTCAATGTAAAATACAAAAAGCCCGTACCTACGGGAAAGGACTTCAAGATAGAGGTACGTGCACGCGTAAAGGAGGTGAAGCGCAATTTTGTATTCATAGAAGCTACAATATCGCACGAGGGGACAATATGTTCTACAGGTGAGCTCACTTTCTATTGCTTCAGCAAGGAGGTTGCCGAGAAGGATTTTTATTTCACAGGCTGCGAACTCGAGGATTAACCATCAATACATACAGAAGGGGCAATGCTTTTCGTAGCACCGCCCCACGTTTTTTATGAGAGACACAAGAGTGCAATTAACCGTAAAGAAGAGCATAATATTTGCAGGCAGATAAAAAAAGCAGTAATTTAGCACCCGACAAAAGGCATACGGAATGAAACTACTGAAAGGATTTTTATTTATATTACTTGCAATATATTCTACAAATGCGGCAAATGCACAGGAGAACAGTTCGCTGAGCTTGTTTATACAAACAAGCGACGTTACAGCCGACGGAGAATATGCCCCATACTGGCTCACCGCACTGCGGCAGGGAACTGTGTCGACAGAGACAAGCAGCGAATATCTGCGTGTGGGAGGCACATACAAAGGTAAGCTCGGCAACAAGGAGAACTGGGGCTACAACGTGACAGCCGACTTTACAATAAACAACAACCACGCAAGAGTACTGTATGTGCAACAGGCATTTGCCGAGCTTAGCTGGCGCTGGCTCACGCTGAGCATAGGCAGCAAGGAGCGCTTTGGCGAGGGCAAGGCCGACACCGGCATATTCGACGGCTGCCATTTTGCCGACAACATAGTCAACCTCCTCTACCCCAATCTCTACAGCCTACATACAGCAGAGCTTGGCAGCGGCGGACTCACATACAGCGGCAACAGCCGTCCCGTTCCACAGGTGCGCATAGAGATTCCCGAGTATATTCCTTTCCCCGGCACCAACAAATGGCTGCACGTACGCGCACACATTGCCTACGGACGTTTCGTCGACGACAGTTTTCAAGAGAAACACACGCGAGGCAACCCCATTGCACGCTACGGCAAGAACATACTGTACCACAGCAAAGCGGGATTTGTAAAGATAGGTAAAGAGGAGCGCTTTCCGCTCACATTCGAGGGTGGACTGGAGCTGTACTCACAGTTCGGCGGCGACATCTACACCCACGGCAGCGGCCACGTGGTATCTATGCCCCGCAAGCCCAAGGACTATCTGAAAGCCTTTATCCCGCTGAGCGGAGGCGACGACACCCCGCTCGACGAACAGACCAACATATCGGGCAACCAGACAGGAAGCTGGCACGCAGCGCTCACCCTGCACACAAGACCCGTGGAGGTGACGCTCTACGGCGAGCATCTGTTCGAGGATTTCTCGCAGCTCTTTTTCCTTGAGTATCAGAGCAACCGCTACGGCGAGAAGCGCGTCATCTACTATCCGTGGAAAGATATTATGCTGGGCATAAGAATAAAGAACAAAAGCAATTTTGCCACGTTCATAAGAGCCGTGCAATACGAATATCTGAGCACCTACGACCAAAGCGGCGCACTCTACCACGACCCCAGCGTCAATTTCGACGAACAGATGGACGGAGTGGACAACTACTACAACCACGGCATCTATCCGGGCTGGCACCACTGGGGAATGGGAATGGGCAACCCCCTCGTAATATCGCCCGTCTACAACAAGAGCGGTGCAATGCACTTCAAGAGCAACCGCCTCAAGGCACACAACATTGGAGTGAACGGCACACTCGGGGAAAGGTTGCCCATAGCCTACAGACTGCAGTACACATACAGCGAGAACTGGGGTACATACGCCAACCCACTTACAAAGAAAGCATACAGCACATCGCTGCTTGCCGAGTTTGTCTATGCACCGGCAAGAAGCCTCTGGGCAGCCTCATTGTCAATCGGTTACGACAAGAGTACACTAATTGGAGAGAACACTGGTGCAATGCTCAGCCTGACGCGTGCAATCACAATAAAATAGAAAAAAATGAAAAGAACGATATTCCCGCTGCTTCTAACACTCGCACTTGCAGCCTGCGACAAAGTATATATCAACGGCGACCTCGACGGAATGTGGAGGCTCGTGAGCGTGCAGTACCCCGACAGCACCGCCTTTCCTAAGCAGGTATTCTACTCGTTCCAACGCCACCTGTCACAAGTGGGAAAATACTACGACGAAGAGCAGCCCGTACGCTTTTTGGGCGAACTCGACTACAACGGCAACAGACTTTCAATGAGCAATTTCCACCGCTTTCCGCTGGAAGAATATCCCGCCACATTACAGATGCTGAAAGAGTTTCATCTATACAGCGACAGCACTGCATTCACCATTGTCACGCTGAACGAGAAGACGCTAATAATGCAGAGCGAAGAGCGGACCTACACACTAAGAAAGTGGTAACTCTGGAGCAAAAAGCAATAATATTTCACCAAAAAAGCAAAACCACGCCCACCGCTTAACACTTTTTTACTATTTTTAACAAAAAATATGGGGGGGTAATTTTCTTTATAGTAAATTTGCATAATTATGGTTAATATACTTTTATAGTATATTATAGAACTGAAAAATTTATAATTTCAATACTAACCAAAATTATTAACTTATGAAGAAAATTTTCTCCTTACTGTTGGCAGCATTGTGTCTCTCGACACAGGCATACGCCGACAAGGTGACTGCTTCGTCGACAACGCCCGACAAAGGCAAGCCGGAGCACGTCTACACAATGGTGAGCGGTAATGGTGCATACGTAAGCCCCACTACTACTCCGGTTGAGGGTGATGCCGAGAATGGCCTCTTCGCATTCTATGCGGTAGACGGCGTTAACGGCGCTTATTACATCTACAGCCACAACGCCAAGAAGTGGCTTACCTACGACAAGAAGTCGAGCTACCCTACTGGTGCCGGCTTTGTAAAACTCAGCGACAGCAAGGTTGACGGAACCTACTTCAAGGTAGACAACTATGCCGATGACAACTATCAGATTTCGCCCTACACGACAGCAGGCAGCGCACAGGCTATCTATCTGAACTATTTTGGTGGCGTCAGTGCCTGTTCAGGCATTTCACTCGGCCTCTGGACCGACAACGGTTCAAAGGACGGCGGCAGCCGCTACACATTCGCAGAGCACGTGATTGCCGAGCGCACTTACACAATCCACGTACCCGAGGGTGTCACACTCACAATCGGCGGCATTGTATACACCGACGGCTCAACAATCACTGTAGAGGGTTCTATCGACAAGAGCACCATTGCAGTAACCGTTCCCGACGGAATGTTTGCCGTAGTATCGGTTGACGACGTGAACAACACAATCACCGTGAATGTGGCAATGCTCCCCGCACAGCCCGACAGCCAGCCCTACGAGAATGCGTGGGTATATCCCAAGCAGCAGGACAACGTAGGCGCAGCATCAATAGACGCAGACAACAACGTTTACACAATAAAGAACAACGTGCTTGCAGCAAGCTGGATAAAGGTGGGCAGCGCACTTTACTTCGCAGGTTCAAAGGCAATGAATCTTGTTGCCGGTACAGAGCCTTTCACTGTAGCATTCGGCTCGGGCGACAATGTACCCGCATCGGCAATGACACTCAAGAGCGTTGACACCGAGGTTCTCTCGGCCAACCCCCACGCTGTCGGTGGCGCTGAGCACTTTGCAGGTGTACAGATTGTCGCAAACTACGAGTACACATACAAAGGTACTAAGGTAGAGATTGTATGGCGTGCAGTGTTGCGCGACGGCAGCCACTATATCCGCACCGAGATGGAGCTCACAGGTATCGACAACGTAGATATGTACAACGTAATTCCTATGATTTACAACGTAGATACCGAAGCTGCCGGCTCTACACCCAAGGTAGTGGGCAACACACGCGGTGCTACATTGGTGAGCAACAAGATTTTCGCAGGTCTTGAGACTCCCACAGCATACAACACAGTAGGCGAGGCATCGGGCGAGGCTGACCCCTGGGAACTCATCGACACAAAGAAAGAGTCACTCACAGCAAGTTCTTGGAAGCAAGTTGCCGACGGCAGTGTTCCCGGTCGTGTAACCGAGGCTACAGGCGCAAGCTTCCCCAACGTACTTGCATACGAGATGAAGAACATCACACTCAAAAAGAACCAAAAAGTTCAGATTGAGGTGAAATACACAGGTGGCAGCCACCGTCTCAACCTTGGCGGTGCCGACATCACCGATACAACAGGCGGCGTGGCAGCAAACGACTACCACAGCGGCTATACAGGCGGCCAGCACTCAGACAACACATTCACATTCACCGCTCCCTACGACGATACATTCACACTCCGTATCTTTGTCGAGGACCTGAGCGAGTCGATTGACGCGACAAGCAACGTGACAGTGAACATCTACGAAGCTAAGGAGGGTGTTGTAGTAAACACCGCAATCGTAGGTATCCAGGGCCGTTGGAGCCGCAACACCACTCTTGCAGCAGGCGACACCTGGAAGGTTAGTGCTGTTGTAGGCCTTATTGCACAGGACGGCAAGCAGGCCGAGACAAATATCCGCGATACACAGAAGCGCCGTTCGTTCCTTGCTTACAGCGAGCGTGAGCGTGCAGTGCCCTGGAGAGTATTCCCACATTATAACAGCTGGTACGAGTTGAACATCGACCGCAATAACGCGGCTCCCGGTCAGGAGCATACAAACTTCACCGCGAATCAGGTGCTCAACGTAATGGACCAGTGGAAGAAGAACTATTTTGACAAGTATGGCGAGGGTATTGTTGCCTTTGTGATCGATGACGGTTGGGACAACTATGGTCCCTGGACATTCCATAAAGGCTTCCCCAACGAGATGCGTGATATGGCAGCAGCAGCCAGGGAGATGGGCGCAGGCATTGGTGCTTGGTTAGGACCGGTAGGAGGTTATGGACAAAGCGGCAACTACCGTCGTGCATACTGGAACGGCAAAGGTGGTATGCAACTCTCCAACCCCGCATACTATGAGGCATTCCTTGCTGCTGCAAACAATCTTGTGTGCCAACAAGACGGTGTACCTGGCTTTAACGCAGAGACCGACAACTATCTCTTCTTCAAGTTCGACGGTATATCGGCACAGTTCTCGGCTACAGGCCCCGACGCAGGTGACACCGGAAACGAGAATGCCGAGGGTATCATCCGTCTTGAGCAGTATGTTCGTGAGCATATGCGCGAGGATATCTTCTTCAACACAACTGTAGGAACTTGGGCTTCTCCATTCTGGTATCAAATATCAGATGCTACTTGGCGTCAGGAGGGTGACTACGGCGAAGCCGGCAACAACTCTATCGACCGCGAGAAGTGGATTACCTACCGCGACCGCCTCGTTTTCCAGAACTATGTAAGCAACTCGCCCATCTGTCCCATCAACACTTTGATGACTCACGGATTTATTCTTACAAAATTTGGTGCTGTATCGAAGACAATGGACTACAACGCTGTTCTTCGTGAACTTCGTTGCGCTTTCGTATGCGGCTCGGGTATGGTAGAGCTATATGCCGACTATTCTCTATTGAACAGCATAAACAATGGTAAACTTTGGGAAGACCTTGCTGAGTGCATCGCTTGGCAGAAGAAGAATGCCGACGTATTGCCCGACGCACACTGGGTAGGCGGCAACCCCTGGACAGGAAGCACACACGAGGTTTACGGCTGGGCATCGTGGAACGGTGCAAAGGCTACACTTGCTATCCGTAACGGAAACAACACAGAGAAGAGCTACACATTCACATTGCGCCAGGCTCTTGAGATTCCCGCGAACATCAAGGGCGCCATTATCCTCAACAAGTCGTTCAAGGTACAGGACGCTCTTGCAGGCCTGACAGAGGGTGTTGCAATTGACATTGACCAGCAGTTGACAGTGACACTCCCCGCAAGCTCGGTATTTGCGTTCGACGGTATCAACGCCGACCCCTCACAAGTCCCTTTCGAGGTAGTGAGTGTAAGCCCCAATAAGGGTGTAGAGGCGCTCGAGACACTCACCATCACTTTCAACAGCGCCATTGTTGGTGAGTTCGACCCCTACTCAATGACAGCAATGAAATTCAAGCAAGGCAACAGCGTTGTATGTGGCATATCAAACTACACCTCAAACGGTGCTACACTCACGGTTACCCTTTCGCAGAAGGTGAATACCCCCGGCGAGTACACACTCGTTATTCCCGAGGGTCTCATCACACGCGAGTCTGACGGTGCAGCATACAAAGGCGAACATAACTTTAAGGTTATAACCCCCGACCCTCTTGAGGTAGTGAGCACAGAGCCCGCAAGCATCGTTGAGTCGTTGAGCGAGATTATCCTCACATTCAACAGCGCAGTGGCAGGCGAGTTCGACCCCTACTCTATGACAGCTATGAAGCTGAAGAAGGATAACAGTGTAGCAAGCGGCATAAGCAACTACGTGGCAAACGACAAGGTGCTTACCATTACACTTGCCAACACAATTGTTGAGGAGGGTGTATATACACTTGTTATTCCCGAGGGACTCATCACACGTGCAAGCAACGGCGATTCATTCTCGGGTGAGTTCACATTCGAGGTAGGCGAAGTTCCCGTAGACTACACTCCCTACAACAACGGTTCAAAGACACGTAACGACCGTACAGTGAGAAGCTTTGAGCTCACAAGCGGTACATACGGTGCATCGTCGTACACACTTACCTCGGACGAGCAGAGCCTCGACTACACCGACGCTACTGCCGTTGCAGTGCTCAAGGCTGCTCCCGGCGAGGAGGTTACAATGAGCGTTGACGCATCGGGCTCTTGGGTACACTTCTATGTTTACATCGACTATGCAGCAGACGGCTTTACTGCTGGTATCGAGGAAGGAAGCGACTTTGCTCCTACAGGCGACCTTGTAGCATACAGCTTCTACAACAACAACAGCAGCAGCGACGAGAGCGGCTGGAACAGCGCAGGTACAGTAGTTACAGGCAACAACCGCAACAAGCCCGCTATCCCCGCATTCACCGTTCCCGAAGATGCCGGCACATACCGTATGCGCGTAAAGCAGGACTGGTGCAACATCGATCCTATGGGCGATGCCGACGGCAAGTTCGGCGACTTCAAGGCTAACGGTGGTCAGATTATCGACGTAATCCTTGAGGTAGCAGTGAGCGACGGTATTGTAAACGTAAATGCAAGTAACGAGACAACAATCTACGACCTCACAGGTCGCAAGATTGAAAGAATTACCGATAAGGGTATCTATATTGTGAACGGCAAGAAAGTTTACATCAAGTAACCCCTATACATAACCCCATATTAAGACTAATAAGGCTGCACCGCGGTCTTATTAGTCTTAAATTGAGTAATATCATTATCACAAAATAAACATTATGAAAATCAAATTAAGGACAGTAGCAACACTTGCTTTTTCACTGTTGTTGTCGGGTACTCCCCTTTGCACTATGGCGCAGAGTGTGATATTTCCACAAGAGCAGCAGCCAGGTGTTGCAGCAGTAAGCAACACAGAGAATGTGTACACTTTGTCGAACAGTTTGTTCGCTGCCAACTTTGTAAAGGAGAACGGCACACTTATGTTCGGCGGTTGTAGCGAGCTTGGCCTTCAGGCAGGTACGGAGTTATTTACCGTTCAGTTGGCCAACGGAACAGTAATTCCTGCATCGGAGTTCACCCTTGTTGGCGAGGTAAAAACCGAGACACTCACAGGCAACCCCGATGCAGTAAAGGCATCGAGAAGATTCAACGGCAAGCAGTTGGTAGCCCAGTTCACACACGACAGCGGCCTATGCATAGAGTGGCGTGCAGTGCTGCGCGACGGCAGCCACTACCTGCGTACCGAGGTTGACATTACGACAACCACTGACATTGAAATGTACAGTATTATCCCTATGATATATACTGTAGACAATGTTGACGGCGAGAAGGCACCCACAGTAGTAGGCAACACACGCGGTGCGGTTATTGCAAACGACAAGATTTTTGCAGGACTCGAGACACCCACAGGTATAAACACAGCAGGCGAGTCGACCGACCTGGAGAGCTTTGTGTACAAGGCTTGGGACGGTGCATCGTCTTGGGGCTGGATTCTCGACGAGAATAAGGATATACCTGCCGACATCAAGAACAGCAACAACTACGCATCTGGTACAGTACACGCTTCGCGCGGATACCTTGTATTCCGTGAGACGGGCGCATACACAATAACCTTCGACTACACAAAAGGTAACAACAAACTGCAGATATTGGGAGTAGACCTCCTGTCGATGAGCGGCGAGGTAATTGCGCACGACTATCACTACGGTTCAACAGGAACAAGTGACAGCAACAACACCTACACTATCAATATACCCTCGGTAGGTGCATATATGGTACGTTACTTCGTATCGTCAAAGGGCAACGGCGAGGGATTGAGCAGCGAGGGAACAATTGCCTACTCAAAGAAGGTGTCAAAGCCCACACTCGTGTACGATCTTGCATCGTCCGAGACTCCCTACTACACCCCCGAGGTAGAGCCCATTCTTGTTGCAACAGCCACATTGAATGCCGAGGGACTGACCGATAGCTGGAGAGCAGCAGACTGGGTGGAGACAAGCGACGTACCCCAGGGTATCCTCTCACTCAATTTCACCAAGGAGCAGATACGCACCAAAGAACTGGTTGTAGACATCAAGCAATCGGGTAAGGTTGAAATAACATTCGCATACCAGGGTGCCGACGGTGGCGGAAACACAAGATTGAACCTTGCCGGTGCCGACCTTGTAGACGCAAGAGGCAATGTCATTTCGTACGACTACCACACAGGATACTCGGGCAACGCACAGTCGAACAACAAATTCACCATCTACGCACCTGCCGGAACATACAAGGTACGTTACTTTGCAGAAAAGAAGACCGAGGCTATCCAATCGCGCGGTAACATCACATACGCATACGGTACAGCAGATGCTATTACAACCGAGCAGAGCCAGACAAGCACTTGGTCGAGGCAGTTGCCCGAGTTCAAGGACTTCACAGGCACATTGCCCGAGGGCGTTACCGTAACAGGTCCTAAGGCTGTGATTATGGAGAAGTACTACTCTATTGCAGCGGGTGAGCTTAGCGTCAATTTCGACTGGCAAAGCGGTAGCCACGGACTCAACATTCTTGGTGTAGAGGTCATCGACCTTGCTGGCAATGTACTGTCACACGACTACCACGTTGGATTTACAGGCGGCACAGACCGGAACAATATATATAAGGTATATGTTCAGGCTGAAGGTACTTACAAGGTACGCTACATCATAGACCGTCTGAACAACGGTATCGACGGTGCAGGACAGATTGTTGCAAGCCTCACTGCAATAGATGCAATCAACGCCGAGAATAACAATGCCACATTGCACTGGACACAGAACTGGGCAGGATTCAGCAATTGGACAGGCGAGCTCCCCACAGGTGTAACCAAAAACGGAACAGCAATGTATATGGACAAGACATTCCTGTTGCAGGGCGGTAACCTCGAAATTAAGTTCGACTACACAGGCGGTAGCCACGGACTCTACACATTGGGCGTACAACTGTTCGACATTAAGGGCAATATTGTATCGAGCCACTTCAAGAACGACTTTACCGGTACAAGCCCCATTGCTGTATACAACGTAAAAATACCCGCAGACGGTATATACAAGGTACGTTACATTGTAGACAAGAGAAACAGCGACGGCAGTATAACCAACGGTGACATCATTCACACCTACAGCGCACCCGAGACAACAGAAACACTTCCCAGCCTGGGTACGATAGACGAGGAGGAGACTCTGAGCCAGCAGTGGACAGCAACCTCGTGGAAGACAATTGCAGCAGAGCTGGTTCCCAACCGCGTAAACGAGGTTGGTTGCAGCGATGAGAACGCACGCGTAATTGAGCAGACTATCACAATTGCAGCAAAGGGAACACTGACCGTAATATTCGACTACACAGGCGGAAGCAACAAACTCACAGTAGCCGGCGTAGACCTTGTTGATGCTACAGGCAACGTATCGGTAGACGACTACCACGTGGGCGAGACAGGCGACTCCGACTCGAACAACAAATACACGCTCAATGTATTTGCTCCCGGAACATACACTATCCGTTATTTTGCAAACAATGCAGAGAGCATCAACTCTACCGGAAACATCTCTCTCAAACTGACGGTAGACTATACCCTCCACCTTATTTCTCCTGCTACTACTCCTATGCAGGGTCTTTGGAAGAGAAAGACCACACTGAAGACCAATGAAAAGTGGAACGTGAGCGCAGTAGTGGGTGTAATTGCCCCCGGACAGGCACGCCGTTCATTCCTTGCCTACAGCGAGCGCGAGCGTGCAGTACCCTGGCGTGCTGTTCCCGCATACATCAGTTGGTACGAGATTAACATCGACCGTAACAACGCAAAGCCCGGTGAGGAGCATATAAACAATATGGACGAAGCCGACTGTCTGCCTATCCTTGAAGCGTGGAAGGAGCAGCTCTTCGACAAATACGGAGTAGCACCTTACGCATTCGTCTGGGACGACGGTTGGGACAAGTACGGAGAGTGGGAGTTCCACGATGGTTTCCCCGAGGGATTCACCAATATGGATAAGATAGGTCGCCAGATGGGTGCCGGCCAGGGTGCCTGGTTAGGACCTGTGGGTGGTTACGGAACCAGCGGAGGCTATCGCCGCAACTACTGGACAAGCACAAAGACCGGAGGTATGCAGTTGTCTAACCCCTTGTATTATGAGGTATTTGTCAGAGCAACAACCAACCTGCTCCACAACTATGGCTACGACTTCCGTTTCTTCAAGTTCGACGGAATATCGGGACAGTTCTCGGCAGTAGGACCCGACAACAACGAGAGCGGCGACGAGAATGCCGAGGCTATCATCTCGGCAGAGCGCATCATACGCGGTATTAAGGAGGACACCTTCCTCAATACCACCGTCGGTACTTGGGCAAGCCCCTTCTGGTTCCAGTTCACCGATGCTATCTGGCGTCAGGAGAAGGACTACGGTGAGATTGGCAACAACCGCAACGACCGCGAGAACTGGATTACCTACCGCGACCGTCTCGTTTATCAGAACTATGTACAGAACTCACCCCTCTGCCCCATCAACACACTGATGACCCACGGATTTATCTTCACAGACTTCAGCGAGCCCAAGAGCACAAGCCGCGACTGGCACGCAGTTGTACGTGAGTTGCGTTGCGCATTTGCCTGCGGTTCGGGTATGGTTGAGCTCTACAACGACTACAAATTGACCAACGAGCTCGAGAACCCCGCCGGCGAGAAGGGTGCTCTCTGGGGCGAGATTGCAAAATGTATGGCTTGGCAGAAGGAGAATGCCGATGTCCTTCCCGACATTCACTGGGTAGGCGGCAACCCCTGGACAGGTGCAAAGGCCGAGATTTACGGTTGGGCAGCTTGGAACGGCCAGAAGGCTGTACTTACACTGCGCAACGGTGCAAACGACGCACAGACAATAAAAATCACTCTGCGCGAGGCTCTCGACATTCCTGCATACATCAATACAACTGTTACACTCTCTAAGGCATTTGACGACCAGGCCGACTTGAGCGGCCTTGCAGAGGGTACAGAGATTGACATCGACACACCGCTTGAGATTACCCTCCCCGGCTCAACAGTATACGTATTCGACGGAGTGGACAACAGCGTGAAGGAGATTGAGAACAACAAGTACTACGGTTTCGTAGATGCAGAAGGAAAGATATTGAGAGCAAGCAGCGACGGCCTGTCGCTAAGCGACGTCAACAGCTCATCTACCGTCTTCGTCTACAGCCCATCTACCCTCTTCCTTCTCGATGAGAACAACAGCCTGCTTTCATACTCACAGGGCTTGTACCTGAACAAGAATGCAGGTCTTGAGGCTGCAGGACACAAGGGTAACACAGTTCACTTCAAGAAGGGCGAGGGCGAGAACACCGTGATGATTGGTGTAGCCAACGGAGCATACATCGGAAGCGAGAATGGCGAAGTTACAATGTCAAACACCTCGTGGACAGCAGTAGAGGCCAATATGCTCATCGTTGATATAAGCGCAGCAAAGTACGCATCGTTCTATGCAGCCGTTGCAGTAAAAATCCCCGAGGGCGTTGCAGCATACTACATTGCACAGGACGGCGTTGACAACGAGAACAGCGTTGTTACATTGACTGCAATTGAGGGCGGTGTAATTCCCGCAAAGACAGGTGTTATTCTGTATGCAGCAGACATAACAGAGAAAAGACCTTTCTGCTTTGAAATAGTTGACGATGCAACAGCAATAGAAGACAACCTCTTCGAGGGTACACTTGCCAAGAGCATTGTAGCGAACGACGCATATATCCTTGGAATTTCCAGCGGCAAGGTTGGTCTTTACAAGACAAGCGAGTTCGAGGCTAACGGCCACTTTACCAACGGCAGCCACAAGGCTTATCTGCCCACAACAGAGACTACCGGACCTGCAAACAGCGTGGGTTACACATTCGACTTCAGCGGTACAACTGGTATCAGCGAGGTTGAGAGCGAGGTGGTTGTGGACGAGGCTATCTTCGACCTTACCGGCCGCAAGGTAGAGAAACCCGCACGCGGTATTTACATTGTAAACGGCAATAAGACATTTGTCAAGTAAAGCATATTAAATACCATATATTACGAGGCCGAATCATTTTCTTGATTTGGCCTCATTTTGTAATTTCAGAATTATTGGTGTCCGATAAAAATCTAATAAGCAAAAAATGTAAGCATCCGACCAAGTACATATAGATAGCAATTAGCCGCTACTAGCAGGTAGTACCCGTTAGTGGCGGCTAATTGTTGGTAGTAGCAGCTATTACCTGCTATTAGCGGGTAGTGCCTTCCAGTTACAAGGTAGTAG
>JAFZIA010000085.1 GCA_017554605.1 Bacteroidaceae bacterium | reverse complement strand
TTACGTTTATTTTTAGGTAGCATCTAAATAAAAGAAATGGTAATGATATAGCAGTTGACCCATAAGTAGTTTTATAGCAGTATCATCTACTCCTCACCGCTCCGCGGAGCTCCTCTTCGCAAGAGGAGCACTATATACTTTCAATTCAATTGTTTACGTATGTTTTTAGGTAACATCTGAATAAAAAGAAATTAAGCGCTCCTCTTCACGAAAGAGGGGCTGTCACGTAGTGACTGAGGAGTTCGGAAAACTGCGTTTGTGTCATTTTGAGCGTAAGCGAAAAATCTCAACAACAACTTTGTTATACTGAACGCAGTGAAGTATCTCTTAAAAATTGAGTAAAAGACCTGAGTGAAAAATACGAAAAAATCCGTGAGCCTTTCATTGAAGAAAGCTCACGGATAATATTACACGGTAAGTACAATGTTTACTTCACCAATATCTTTTTACCGTTCTTAATGTAAATACCGCCCTTTGTGGGATTAAGTACACGGCGTCCCATAAGGTCGTACACAGCATCGTCGCCAGTGCTGTTTTCAACCTCTGTGATACATTCAATAGACGTTGTCTCGCCGTTAGCCTCCAGGTACTCGGTGTTATCAACCTCCAATGTAAAACTTTCTATTGTCATACACAGCTTATCGTTCATATTCACAAGCAGTCCCAATGAAACCTCGGTCTCCTCGTAGAGCATAAACTCTATCATATTGCTGTTGCCAGAGCTCTTTTCTTTCATTGTGGTGTATGCAATGCTGCTCTCTACGTTGGCTGTGTTGGGGAGTCCTTTACCCTCGGCTGCCACAAGGTAGCTACTGCCGCACTGTCCTTCCCAGGTGCTGCTGTACTTGGCTGTGAACTTGTAGTTACCTGCGGGAAGTGTCACTGTCTGGTAGGTCTTGTGGTCCTTGAGTGTGCCGAAGCCGTCCCATATTGTGGTGAATGTCATACAGTATGACTTTTGTGTGTCGACGTGTGCGCCAGTGGTTATATTGCCCTGGGTAACGGTGTTCTCCAATGTCCAGTCGTTAATTGCAAAGAAACGGTTGCTCACTGTGGGGTTCACCTGTACTTTTGTATCGTTCTTGAATGCCGATCGATAATTTACAAGATATTGGCCAGTAACGTCGCCGCTTTGTGACGAGGCTTGGTTGCTGAGCGAGAATACTCCCCTTGAGAGACCCCACGCGTCGCCATCGGGGCCAAATCCGCTGCGTACTCCGCTGTTGCCGTTACCACTGCGGTCAATTACATCGCCTCCACTTTGGTTAAAGTCGTAGTATAGTGCAAGGGCGCTCTCTGCTTCGGGGTTTTCCAACGGACTGTTGCATACAGCCTTTATCTCGTCGGCTGTGAGTGCCTTTGTCCACACGCGCAGCTCGTCAATCTGTCCGTTCATCTTGGCGTTGTCGTTGCCTATGGCAAATTTGTTGAGCTTGGGAATATATGCATTGTACGATATATAGCTTGTGGAGTAGTACTCTCCGTCGCGGTAGAAGTCGGCGAAGCCGTCGCTCAGGATAGCGGTGTAGTGATGCCACTCGTTGGGTATCACATAGTTCTGTATGCTCTTGCCTATGTAGTTGTTGCAAGATAGCTGCATAATTCCCGATGCTGTGGTGCTTAGCAGGAATGTAGATGTCTCATCGCCTATGCCTAAGCAGTTGTCCTTGAGTTCCGAGGGGTTCATCCACCATTCTACGGTAAGGTTTACTGTGGGGGTGGTGATGTTGCTTGCGGCAGCTGTTACCTTGGCATTGTCGCGTCCTGTGAAGCTGAGGCCGTTCTTGCTGTCGGCGTTACATACGATAAGCGCACGCTCTCTTGTGGTGCTGCTTATGCCCGCATCGTTAAGTACTTCGAGCGTAACGTCGTACACTCCGCATACAGTGGGGGTGAGGCTTGTGTGCTGTCCGCTTATGATGTACTTCTTGTTGGGGTTTTCCACCGTCCACTCCCACTCAACGGGGTTGTATTTCGATACATCTTTAAGGTAGGTCTTTTCGCCCTTTAGAATGACGGCGGGGCTCACTTCGAACGATGCCTTGGGCGCCGACTCGAGTACCTCCACCTCGATGCTCGATGTTGCAGACTGTGTGCCGCCAGGCGAGGTTACTTTGAGGGTGACGGTGTGTGTGCCAGCCTCTTCGAATATGGCGTATCCGTGGAGTCCTGTAAGTTTCTCCTCCTCGGCTCCAGGGATTGTCCACTCGTACGATTGTCCGAACGCGGGATTATCTACGATGAATGATACCTTGTCGCCCAGGATTGCGGGGTTCTTGCTTGCCCTGAATGTTGCGTCGATAGCCTTTTCGGGCTGTACGTTCACTGTAATTTCATCGGTGAATGTGTTGCCCTTGTTGTCCTGTGCAAGAAGGCTTACCTTTTGCTCGCCCGGTGCAGTGAATGTTGCTGTGAGCGATTTTATCACAAGTTCTTTTATGCCTGCTCCCTCGGCTGTCCAGGTGAGCTTTGTCACGGCGTCGCTGTACGCTGCCGACAGTGTGACGGGTGTTCCGACGTACACATCGCCCACGGGATTGATTTTTGCCGATACAGCTACGCTGCTCCTGTCGAGGCTTATGTTGCTGCTCGCGCTCTTGTAGTTGCTGTTGAGAATATCGGCGTGGTTGCCGCTTATATACTCGCGCAGCATCTGCTTGCCGTCTACCTTTATAAGGTCGCCTTTATAGTATGCAATAAGTCCCTCGGGCAGTATGGTTCCTGCAAATTGTACGTTGTACGAGTTCTTTATTTCTGTTGCTGTGCGGGCTCTGTTCCATATACGTATCTCGTCGAGTTGGGCATCGGTATATGCATTGTTGTATGAGCCTACATCGGCCGAGAATACAAGGTTGCCGAATCCGCCTATGCCACTGTATGACGACGATACGCAGCTGCCTCTCTGTACGCCGTTGACGTATGCTGTCATTCTGTTGCCGTCGACTACAAGTGCAATGTGCGACCACTCTCCCACTTTTATTGCTCCACCGCTTGTTGCCAGGCGGTTGCTTGTATCCCAGCCGGCTGTGAAGCTACCGTCTGCGTCGCCGTGCATCATAAATGTGCCCCAGCCAGGACCTGCGCTTTGATTCCAGCTTACAAGTGAATTGGCATTGATGTAGAACTCTATTGTTGCCTGGTTGTATGTGATGTCGAATACCTTGGGTATGCTTATTCCCGATTTTTGTAGGTTGAGTGCTATATTGTCGTACTCCTGATCTATGGCAGTCGATACGCTCTTTCTTTGGCTCTCTACATTACCCTCGTACACAGCCGACACGCTGAACGAGCCGTTATAGCTGACTGTTGTAGGTATCTGGTAGCTAAGGTCGGTCGATGCTACTTTTGTTATAAACTCCTGATTGTGGTAGATGTTGTATCCCTCAATTTTGTATGTCGATGCCATTGGGGCGTTCCACAGGAGTTTTCTTCCGGCAAGTGATACGTTCTGCGGTGCGTAGAAAGGTTCGCCGTACACTATAACCGATATTATGGTCTGTTCGCCTGCGTTCTTTATCTCTACTCCTCCGTTGGGTATCATAAAGGGACTCTCAATGCCTTCGGGGTTGTATTCGTAGTCGATGATTGAGGCATTGTGTATTCTGCCGTTGCCCTGTGCCCAATCTTTTGTGTCTATGATGAAGAAATATTTGAGTGGCATACTCTTGTCGAATCCTTCGGTAAGGTCGGTAAGGTCGTATCCAAACTCCATAGGCTCGCTGTGCAGCTTGCCATCGGCCCAACGTCCGAGCATCGGTATCTCGGGGGCGGGGTTGGTGTTTCCGTAGTTGCCGTCGCCTGCGTACTTGAAGTGCTCGAATGCAACTGTCTTCTCGGGCATTGTGGCATTGATGTCCGATGAGATTCCTGCCGACAGATGAAGCTCGCTTCGGCGTGAGTAGTCCATCTCGAGCTTGATTGTGCGCAGCGGACGATAATCCTTACGCACCTGGTATATCTCGGGTGCCCACCAGTTGTTGGCAAACTTACCGTTACTGAACGATGCGCCTCCGTAGGCGTATGGGCAGTAGATGAAACCGTTGTTACCCCACCAGCTTCCCCACGAATTAACGAGTATCCAGGCACCTACTTCGTCGGCCTCTTTTTCGCCATA
Source organism: Bacteroidaceae bacterium (assembly GCA_017554605.1). Lineage (GTDB taxonomy): Bacteria > Bacteroidota > Bacteroidia > Bacteroidales > Bacteroidaceae > HGM04593. Next base: position 5,706 of record JAFZIA010000085.1, on the reverse strand, counting down.
GACGCCGTCGCCGTCAATGTCAAATTCTATGCGGTCGTCGTAACCTACGATTGTCATAGCGTGGTCCACCTGCGGTCCCCACGCCTTAACATATTTCTTTCCCACTACGCCGGCAGCACTGTTTGCCGTGGTGTTGGGTATTTTGCCGTCGTAATTGCCGTCGGCACTCGCAAGGCCTATACCGCATATACCACCAGCCTTGAAGTCGCTGTCGCCATTGTGGTTCCAAAGCCAGTTCTTTACTGCCTCGCGTCCCTCCTCGCTGCCTAAGTTCAACGGGAAGTTCGAGGGCTCTATCATACGGTTGTGCATCGCCTCGAACCATTTGTCGTAGCCCTGCATCCAACCAAAATCATTGTCGGCACAGTCCTGGCTGCCGAAAAGCTCGGAGTAGGTCTGTCCGCCGTATGTGGCTGCCGAGGGTACGCCTATGCTTGTCACAAACTCGTTCTTGCCCGAGTTTCCGTTGGTGAGCAACCATACAAAATGCGAGGGGTAATAGTTCTCGGCTTTCTTTCCGTCGAGGTCGCGGTAGGCATTTAGCTCGTATGTGAACATATAGCTTATGCGCGATGCCGAGCCGCACGAGCCGCCGTCCTGGTTGAATACAGGTGGGAAAAATTTCTGCTCGGCATTGTTCACGTATGCGGGGCGCTCGCCTTGTGTGTTGGCACGCATTACTCCGTTGTCGGGCACTCTTTTTTCCAGTAACGACCAGTTGGGGTTTGTCTTGTCGCTGTAGTCGGGATACTTCTCCCTATTGACGTCCGTCTGCGCCATAATGCCAGTGGGTAGCATTGCTGCTGCAAGCATTGCAGCAAATAGTTTTTTTCTTTTCATAAATAGTGGTTGTTAAAGTTTTTTTCGATGAGTAGAGACCTGTATGACTCTTTTATACCAATCTCTTTATTTGTGGATAGTTAGAAGCTGTTTTAAATTTCTAAAAAACTTGGCGTTATAAATTAAAACAGCTTCTTATTTTATTACAATCTCGTCGGTAAAGAGCCAGCCGCCTTTCTTGCCGATGCGTGCCACGTAGCGTACGTAACGTGCGCTTGTCTCTCCCTGCCAACCGAAGTTCTTGAATGTAAGTGCATCGTCCATCACAAGCTCGTGCTCAATGCGTGTGAGCTCGGTGAATGTCTCGTTGTCGTCGGATACCGATATTATGACCTCTGTGGGCATAAATATCCAGGGGTTGCATATCTGCATAAAGTCGGCATTGACGGTTGTCAAGGGTGTCACCTCGCCAAGGTCTATCGTTACGTCCACGCCGCCTTTTATAAATCCCTGCCACACTCCGTCGTTGTTGTTCCACGCTCCTCTGTTGCCGTCGACAAGGGTGCTGTCGCCATTTGCCGCGTAACCCTCGTAGTAGGGTGCTTGGGGGGCGTATGTCACTTTCTTACCACGTGCAAGATGCTCAACGGGGGTGTCGGCCTCGGGGCGGTTGCCTGTCTCGTTGGCAAGGTCGAAGGGGGTGTAGCCCTTGCTCTTGAGGTATCCTACCGCGGTGAGTGCGCGATTGCGGAAATTGTCGTACTCTTTGTTCTCGGGTTGTGTCCAGCCAACCTCGGCAACGGCGAGTATGCGGGGATACATCATTCTCTCCATATGCTCGGGGGTGGGGATATACTCGGCCCACAGGTTACCCTGAACACCGTAGATGTATTTTGCCTTCTCGCTGTCAAGCTCCTGGGGAACGGGGTCGTAGCTGTAGACTTTCTTCAGGGGGAGGTATCCGCCTATGGCCTCGGGCTGTGTGTGGGGTGCGTCCTGATACTGGTCGAGGTAGCAGAATGTGCCGGGGCTCATCACTGCCTTGTGTCTCGAGTTTGCTGCTGTTATTCCGCCCTCTGTACCTCGCCACGACATAACTGTTGCATTGGGCGCGAGTCCGCCGTCGAGTATTTCGTCCCAGCCTATAATCTGTCGGCCTTTGCTGTTTACGAAACGCTCAATGCGGTGTATAAGGTAGCTCTGAAGCTCGTCGACGTCCTTGAGTCCCTCGTCCTTCATACGCTTCTGGCACAGGGGGCAGTCGGGCCACGACTGCTTGGCTGCCTCGTCGCCGCCAATGTGTATGTACTCCGAGGGGAATAGCTCAATAATCTCCGAGAGTACTCCCTCGAGGAACTCGAATGTCTTTTCGTTGCCCACACAAAAATCGGCCTGTTTATAGGGTTCGTGTGTGCATGAGAGCTCGGGGTAAGCGGTGAGTGCCTCCTCGCTGTGTGCGGGCATCTCAATCTCGGGGATTATGGTTATGTGGCGCTCGGCAGCGTATGCAACAATCTCGCGTATGTCGTCTTGTGTGTAGTAGCCGCCAAAGGCATTTTCGCTGCCTTCTTCAACGTATTTGCGTCCGCTGTTCCACCATACTTTCCAGTTGGGGTCGTCGCGCCACGCCCCAAGCTGGGTGAGGCGGGGGTATTTCTTTATCTCGATGCGCCAGCCGGCTGCGTCGGTCAGATGCAGGTGCAGGCGGTTCATCTTGTAGCGTGCCATTGCGTCTATCTGCTTAAGTACAAAATCCTTGTCGAAGAAGTGGCGCGATACGTCGAGCATCATTCCTCGATACTCGAAGCGGGGTTCGTCGAGGATTGTTCCGTGGGGCATTGCGCCTTCGTTGTCAATGAGCTGCATTGTTGTCTGCAGTCCGTAGAAGAGGCCTGCCTCGCCGGTAGCCTCAATGGTTATTCCTTTGCTGCCGGTTGTTATCCTGTAACCCTCGGGCGAGGATATTCCGTCTATGCTGTCGCGTGTGACGAGTGCAATGCAGTTGCTCTTGCGGCTGTCGTCGATGGCAAACGGCAACGTGCCGCTTATATATTCTTGTAGCCTTGCTTTTGCCTCCTGTGGGGCCGATATTGTTACTGTTGTGCTGTTGTCGGCTGTAAATGAGCCATTTTGCAAACTGTAGCTCTGCGGCATTGGAATTACGTCGGGAGCAGTGGTGCGCGGTTGTGAGCAGCTTGCTGCAATTATTGCAAGCGTGGCAATGAGAAATGTTCTTTTCATAATATTATGTTTGTGATTAGTCTTGCTGTTACTTGTGTTTTTTGGGGAAGTTTATTGGTAATTTAACAAGCTTCTAAAAATAGCATTAATTTTTATATTAGACAAGTAACGTGGCCTTTTTTGTGGTGTGTGACAAATTGTATTTCCGATTATGCGGTTATATAAACATTTGAGCGCGAGTCTTTTAAACTCGCGCTCAAGTTAGTTCCTTTTTGTCGACTGATGGTACGTAGCTTGTGTTTTTTATAAAATATTAAGAAGCTGTTTAAATTTCTATAAAATATTTTCTTATAGAAGCTGGTAGTTTCGCTGTTTTTATGTTCAAAAATGTCTGTTTATTTATTTTTGCTATATAAAAATCTTGTCGATATAAATTTAAACAACTTCTAACTATGGGACTGTGCTGTCGTACAAATGACAGGTGAACCAGATTTATTTAATGAAAGTTTTCTTACCGTTTACAATGTATATGCCGCGTGTAGGGTTCTCTACCTTGCGTCCCATAAGGTCGTATGCAGCGTTGGTGGCATCTGTTGTAATCTCGTCTATGCCTGTGCCGTCGTTCTCTACTGTGTATTTGAGTGTGATGCCTCCGATGTTCTTTCCGTTCTTGTCGACAAAGTATCCGTCGGGAATTTCGAGTATATATGTGCCGTTTGCTGTTACAGGCTCTGTCACCACGAGGGCTGCCTGCTCGAACTCAACAAATGCGCTTGTGCTTCCCTCCTTGAGTGTGGTGTACTCAACGGGGATAAGTTCGCTGCTGCCCTGTGCGTAGAGACGGGGAGCTATTGCTGTGTCTTCGGTTTTGTTGGGTATTGAGTTGAATGTAAAGAGTATGTATGACAGTTTTTCTACTGTTGCGTTGTTGGCGGGTGAAACCTCGATGATTTCGCCTGCGGGTGCATCGCCTGTGAGAGTGTATGTGGCAAGGGTGCGCACGCCGTAACGCTTGGTGATGTTAAGTGCCATATTCATTCCGTTGGGGTTGAGCATAATGTCGCCGGTGATGTTGATCTTTATGGTTACATTGTCCGTTGTGGTAATCTGCTTGCTTGCCTTTATCTCCAGTGTGTTGCTGTTCTTCTGCTTTACGGTGAATGTAACGCCGCTGATGCCATCGGCAGTAACCTTGAGGCTCTTGGCCTTTATTCCCTCCTCACAGGTTACGGTTATTGTCTCCAACACCTGCAGTGTGCTGTTCGATGCGGGCGAGATTGTCACTGTGGGATACTCGCGGAGCAAATAAAGCTTGGGAAGTACATTGTTGCCTGTAGCCTCTCCGTTGTTGCAGCAAGCGTAGTGGTCGTCCTCTATCGAGTAACAGATTGTCTTGCCGTTGTTTGTGATGGCGGCTGTTCCGTCGCTCTCAACCGATACGCTCCACACTGCACCCTGGGCGGGCTTCTTGTTGTCAAAATAAAAACTGTTGTCCTGCTCTTTGGTGTACATATAGCGTCCCCCGGCGTCCTGTATTGTATATCCGCCGTCGGTTGCAGTGAATGTAAAGCCGTTGTATGCAGTCGACTCAATGTATTTCTCCTGCTTGGTTACCTTCTTGCCGTCGAGGTAGCCGTTTGAGCTGCTTGTGACGGGAGTGGCAATGCTGTCGTTTGCCAACAGTGCGTATGCGCTGCCCGATGTGATTGCTGTTGCGGGTACGTAGGGCTTTGTGGGCGATACGATGTATGTAGCCTCGGTAACTTCGCTCTTGTATGCGTTGCCGTCCTCGTCGGTGCGCACGGCCATAGCCTTGATGGTGGTGGTGGCGGTGAGTGTCTCGTACAACTGCCAGGTGCGGCTGCTCTTGGTGCTTCCTGTGCTGTTGCTGTAGTCCTCGTAGCTCGGTGTTGTGCCGTCCATTGTGTAGTAGATGGCTGCGTCGTGGTCCTCGGTCTCGGCAATCACGTTTACCTTATCGGCATATACGCCTACGGCTGTAGTAAATACAGGAGCGGGGATATTTACCATTCCTGCAGCAGGTATATACTCAACTGTGATGCTGCACAGGTAGTATGCCTTTGTGCTTGCTGTCCAATTGATGCTGATGTCGCCCTCGGTGTCCTCGCAGTCGAATGTGTAGGGCGAGTTTGATGTTCCAAGGCTGTACGCCTCCGATTTTTGGCTGCCTACCGCAATTGTCAGCGTGGCGTCGCCGCCGTTGGCTGTGCTGCTCTCAACGGTAACGCTCTTTATTGTGCAGCCTGCGAATGCCGAGCTGCTGAGGCTGTACGATGCGTTGGGGCTCTTGCTGCTGCCAATCTGTATTCCCTTGCCGTTATTCTCGTCCCAGCCGATGCTGGTTGCCGAGGTGTACGACCATTCGAAACTGCTGAGCATTGCTGTGCCGCCATTTGCGCCCAATTCTCCCTCGGAGAATGTGTGCTTGTAGGTTTCTGCACTTACTGTGCCTACCAATGCAAGTAGGCAAAAGAGTGAAAGTAGAACTTTTTTCATATAGTATTCTGTTTTAATTGATTTCTATGTGCAAAGGTACTAAAATTTTGGCAAATTGTAGATATGAAACTTCTAAATATTGGAGAATAAGAAGCTGTTTAAATTTCTAAAAAAAGTTATTATTATATTGGAAGCCGTTATTTCGTTGTTTTTTATGTTCAAAACTGCCCGTTTTCTTCTTTTTCTCGGTTACGTAGCCCGCTACGCGCCCTCGAAAAATAATAAAAC
>JAFZIA010000084.1 GCA_017554605.1 Bacteroidaceae bacterium | reverse complement strand
TTTTATTATTTTTCGAGGGCGCGTAGCGGGCTACGTAACCGAGAGAAAGAAGAAAACGGGCAGTTTTGAACATAAAAAACAACGAAATAACGGCTTCCAATATAATAATAACTTTTTTTAGAAATTTAAACAGCTTCTAAACCGTGGGGTTATTTCTTTATCTTGAACGAACGTACTGCCTTACCCTCCTTGAGTATGGTAACGACATACACGCCCTCGGCAAGGTCGGCAAGTGACACTGTGCGAAGCTCGCCAGCACGCACCTCAACCTTGCTGTTAGAAACCAGTTTGCCGTCGGCAGCAAATACCGCAACGTCGAATGTGCCGTCCTCGGCAAAGAGGACATCGGCCGAACCGTCGAATGCCTTGGGATATATCATATATCCGGCCTCAGCATTCACGTCGTCAATGGCTGTAACAACAATATAATCGGTAATGGTCCTTGTTGTAGAGCCCCAAGAGTTGTTTGCCACGACTGTCACGGGGAACTTGCCGTCGCCGCTGTTGTATGTTGCATTGGCAGTTGTAGCTGTTGAAGCATTGACGCGTGCTCCCTCGAGAATCCAGCGTGAAGACTCGTACTTGATGGGGAAGCTACCGGTGAGCATAGGCACACCAAGAGCTGTTGTCAACTGATTCTGCTTGTAGTCATTTGTTCTACCGTTCTCCTCCTTACCGGTTGTCATATATCCGCCAGGTACAGCCGATGCATTCTTACCGGTATTGGGGAAGTAGATGTAGCCCTCGCCATCGGTCATTGTCTCCTCGAATGTGAAGTAACCCTCGAGGTTGGCAGGTGCAGTCTGATAGCCGTTCATAGCCTCTTTAACCTCCTCGGCTGTAAGAGCCTTGCTCCAAATCTGCACTTCGTCAACCCAACCGGTGAAGCTTGCAAGGTTAGTCATAGAACCGCCTACGTAGAACTTGGCACCATTCCAGTTCTTGGGAGCTGCACCACGTGATGTTCCGCTCGCAATGAGCTTACCATTGAGATAAAGACTGAGCGATTTGTTTGACTTTACAGCACAAACGTGATACCATACACCAGGCATCAGGCTATAACCGTCCGAAAGAATGTCAACGTCGTTGTTGTGCTCGTAGTTAGCTGTTCCTGCTCGAGGACCGTCGGTTGATAAAGAAAGCTCGTTCTCGGCGTTGTCGCGTCCTATGTTGTTATTCTTTGCATAGCCAGCAGGACGTATTGCAGTCCACATCTCACCCCAAACATTCTCGGTCCAGGTCTGCCCGTAATTGCGGTTAACCTTTGTCATAAGAAGAGTACCGAGTGATGCGTGCTCGAACTTCTCAACCTTAAACCACAAGGCAAACGAAGTATTCTTATATTCACTCATCACGGCAGCGTCTACGGTGAACTGATAAGGCTCACTCATATACAACGACTGTGATACAGTACAGGGAGCACCGGCGTATGTTGTACCGTCGGCAATTTCGGCAGTGAAGTTCACCTCCTGACCGGGACCTGTAACCTCTGTAACATCCGATGTAATGTTGTTTATCTGCGGCAGACGGCCTGTCTCCTCGGGTGTCACAAGAATGAGTGAGCGATTCATAAGTGTCTGACCATCTGTTACAACCTCTACATCGTAGCTGCCTATTTCGGGAAGCGAAGTCTTCATTGTCAGAACGCCGCTTGCGCTTGCAACAACCTTATTGGTGAGTGCATTGTAGATAGTGATGTCTGCTACGGGGTGATTAGGATCCTCGAAACCGATTGTAAACTCCTCGCCGGGCTTGATAACATCCTTATCTACTGTAAGTGTCTCAATCATTGTAAGAGGTTCTTCAATCTCTTCGCTCCATACAATATTACTCTTGGCCTTGCCGTCCTTTCCAACCGCACGCACACCAATCCGTAATGTCTCGACCTGGGGAATAAGTGTTGCATCGACAACATACGAAGCCCAAGATGTTGTTGTGGTGAGAAGGGTCTCCACGTCGCCTTGTTTAACCCAAATCTCGTAGTACCACGCACCTACCTCCTCGTTGTAGACGGGACAGCCCTCATACTCGGCGGGACGTGTTGCGGGTGTGGGCATACTGAAGATTACCTTTATGTCGGCACGGTTGTAGTAGCGCTTCATCACCTCGGCGTGTGTAATCTGGGGAGTCTCGGGCTGTTCGTTGAAGCTTGCGGGTATGAATGAGAATTCGCCAAGAAGAACCTCGAAGCTTGCATCTGTTTCCTTGACCGAAAGACCGATGCAACCTACTACATCGCCAGCCGAGAGACCTGCCTCCGATGCCTTGATTGTAACGTGGTTCCACTCGCCGGCCTTGATGTCGCCAGCAACGGGGATATACACGAAGCTGTCCTCTCCATTCTCCTTTGCCACCATAAGCTCCAGGTGCGTTGCACCTGCTGCCTTAGGCTTGAATGTGAGGCTGAACGCATCGTTGCCGTCGGCTACATTCCATTTTGTAGCGAAGAGGCGTACATCGGAACGTGTTGTAGCACCGTGGAGTTTGAGACACGAACCGCCGAACCACGCATCGTCGAATGTAAAGTTTACAGCAACCGCGTCGGCAGGAACACTCTTGCCGTCGCCGTTGTCAATCCACCAGCGCCAAGTGGGCAGAAGGTCCTGCATACCGTAGTTGTACCATTTGTGGTTCCAGGTTGTAACGCCCTCATTGTTCATAAAGCGTCCGTTACCAAGGTTGAAGCGTGTCACAAAAGGAAGCTCATCGAGTGTAGAGCGCTCAATGACAGCCGTTGCATAGCCGTGCCAGTCGCCGAGGTCGCTGTACGACGATGTAACAATCTGATTGTTGAGCGCGGGCATATTGAGCACATTGCGGTTACCGCCCGAGAAGAGCATCTCCTGCTTTGTCTGATACTCGTTCTGTACAGCATAGTCGCTCTGACCGCCCTCGGTTGAGCTCACATAAAGCTGGTTACGGTCGTGAGCGCCCCAAACAACGATGCTGACGGGATACTTCATAAGAACCTCCCAGCCCGCATTGCCGTATCGGCCGTATCCGCGGCCCTGCATATCAAAGCCCGCGTAAACGTCTAATGACGAACGGCCAAGCGATTCGGCTGTTGCAACACTCTCCTGCAATCCCGACTCGCTCCAGTTGTAGTTGAGGAAGTAAACGTCGGTTACAGGCTGGTCGGTAGCAGTATGGTGGAACCAGTTGCTGCTGTTGCTGTTGAGCTTACAGCCGTTGTCGCTGAGTGCACCGTTATTTGTAACAAAGGCATACCAATCTACGTGGAAGGGGTGACCAAGCTCATCGGCTATCCTGTGGCACTCTGCCAAGAAGGGGATAAAACGGCTGTATACGACATAACCCCATATACCCTCGGGGTTCAGGCAAATACCGTCGATACCGTAGTACTTGAGGAACTGGATAAGCTTGCGCGAGTATTTGTACTTGTCGCCATATTCGTTTGCCCTGCCGAGAGGAACCGAAAGGTCATAGAGAGTCTTACCGGGATCGCTGGTTGCATTGACTCCTGCACCCCAGTCGATGAAGTAGGTACAGCCGGTCTTCACACCGTTCTTGTGTGCAACGTCGTTGAAGGCTGCGGGAACACGCCACCAGCCGTTGGTCCAGTTAGAGTGAATGTCGACATACTGCCACATATTGAAGTTGTCGCCGTCGAAATTGTAACGCGGCAGAGCACCCCATTTCTTAGTCATCTCACCGGTGGGGGCACACCAGCAGAACTGCTTGTTGTTTGAATCGTCCAGCGCGTCATTGGCCTGGTCACCCGGGCGGAAACGGTTCTTAAGGGGTACACGTGAGATGTAGAAGTTCTCATCGATGTAATTGGCGTCACCATTGTAGTTCTTGCCGGGCTCCCATTTGTCGAGTGCATCGACAATACTTGCAGGTTGTCCGCTGTTTACATACATCTCGTGGGTAGGCACACTCTGTGCATTACCGCAAACACATAGCATTGCAGCTATGGCCGAAGTTAGTAGATGTCTGATTTTCATAGACTTTTGTTTTTAAGGTTAGTTTTTTGTTATATTTTTTGCAAATTTATTCTTAAGCAGAATATAATCCGAGTCTAAAGTATTATATTTTATCGGATTAACCTAATTAAATATAATATTATTTAACTATTTAATTAAAATTAAATGTATTTTACAATCTTAGAATAGCGCCTGCTGTTTTACCTCTTCATATGGACAGGCCAGCAACAAAATTCAGGCAATATATAAAGGGAGATTCTATTCGAATAGGACCTCCCTGAAACAGTCTCCTCAAATTTTCACAATCGTAAAATTTGAGGAGACATTGCCATATACGCGGTCACACAGCGCCAATTTTCATTGCAACAGGTCGCGCAGCAGAGAAAGCCCGAACGCATCGGCCCCGTGCTCTATGAGTATCTGCCGGTCGTTCTCTATTGCCTCGAACAGCTTGTCCGTGCTGCCGCATTTGCTGCGTGCACTGCCGTACAGCTCCACCGCCCCCTGTATGTTGCCGCTTGTCATCTCCACGTGCGCCGCATTGATATAATCTTCAAAGGCAGCCTTGCCGCCACCCGTAAGCCTGCCATAGTAACGGCGTGCCTGCTCTGTCTTGCGCGTGAGGAACGAGCACCAGGCAATGGCGCGTGTGGCACGTACCGAGGAGGGGTCGAGATACTCCACCTTGAAGAAGTACTCAAAGGCCTCTTCGTATCTCTTGAGCATAGCCAGGCACTCTCCTATCTGCAGGAGCAGGGCGCGATTGTCGGGCGCTATCTCCATTGTCGCCGTATAATAGTGCAATGCATTCGCGTAGTCGCCCAAGAGACGGTAGCACTGCGCTATGTGGCGCATAGTCCACAGGCTGTCGGGATTTATTATGTCGGCTTTTGTGTAGTAGTTTATGGACTGCTTGATATTTCCCAGTTTCTGGTGAGCATAGCCCATCTTCTGACAGAACTGTGCATCGCAGACGCTGTTGCTGTCCTCGTATTTTGCACCCGCCTCTATTGCCTCGGCATAATACTCCTTGTCTATGAGATAGTTGAAAGTGTGCAGCACCGCTTCGGTCTCCTTTATCATAAACGAGAGCTGCGGAGAGCCAAGAAGATTGAGCGGCATTGCAAACGGGTCGCTGAAGCCCACCTTGTAGCGCGATATCTTGAAGAAGCGGTACAAGTCCTGTATATACTGGTTGCTTGCAAGTTCGGCCTCCTTGTCTTTCATTGCCGTTCCCGACGTGTCGGGCCCGTCCTGCGCAGCCTCGCGTCCCTCGCCCAGTTGCTGCATCATCATCTCGCGCTGCTCCTGTGGTATCTGCGCAAATGTGAGGCAGAAAGAGTATTTGTCACTGTTGCAGAAGAAACGCGACGAGCATATCGCACCCAGCAGGGTCTTGTTGGCCGCCACGCCCCTGGGCATAATGCCGGCCAGTTGCGGCGCCTCGCTGTCGAACGGACGGAACCAGTTGCACATCTCCTCGAAGAAGGGATACCTTTTCAACTGCGAGAAGGTACTCATATACACGTCTGCGCCTTCAATCTGCCAGCGTGCCATCTCGTCGAGTTTGTCCTTTATATTGTCATTCTCTATCCACGCTTTCCACTCGGGGTTCTGCTCCTCCTCGTCAATCTCCTTCATTATATCCACCCCAAGCTTGCCGCTGCCCAGATGCGGGTTCTTGAGCATCGCGGGGATTATCTCCTCACGCATCTTGCGGTCTATTTTCTGCGTCTCACGGCAACGCAGGAGCTGTATCTGTATGTTGCGCACACGCGTGGATACTGAATTGTTGCAATTTATCTCCTCCAATGCCGTGCGCAGCTCGGGGTAATACCCTATGCGGCCCTCGTACTGCAGGAGAGCAATCACGAGCCCCACAAGAGCCCTCACCGACACTTCGGTCTCTGGCGAGAGGGAGAGCCTGCACAGTACTATTGCGCGCTGCGGCTCGAAACACTGCAGCAATCCCAATGTTACGGCACTCACAAGCGTGGCACGGTCGTTGAGCGGTATCTCCTTGTCGGCAAGGAACTCATACACTCTGTTGCACTCGCTCGCACCCCAGCGGTTCGTTGCCCAGAGATTATAGAATGTACTCCGCAGCAACTGTTCGTGCTCCTGCGAGAGACGCCTGCCCAAACCCTCCGACTGTCCTTCGGGTATATATTGCGCCACATCGCGGTTCTCCTTATTCTCGATGAATCTTGCACGCAACGTCTCCGTTCCGATATTGTTCTTGAACGCTTTACGCTGCTGCTGATAGAGCGATGTTCCGGCATCATTCAGCAGCGCAATCTGGTCGTTCATTATAAGGAACTCGCCCACTATGCTGCGGTACAGAGCCTCACGGTTGGGGTCGGGCATTCCTTTTCGCATATATTCCAACAAATAGCCGTATGCGCTGCGCAGCTCTGCTATGCGCGTGTATATCTGCCAGTTGCTCTCTTCGCTCACTTGCAGGGAGAGTTTCTCTATGGCCTCGCCCAAACGCGACTGCAGGAGCAATCCTTCAATTTCCTTATGTATGCCGCTATCATTCATAATATATGCCTTTTTAACAAACGGGGGCGACTTTTGGTCGCCCCCGCCAATAAAATATGTAGTATCAATTATTCGCCTTTTACAGCAGCAACACCGGGAAGCACCTTACCCTCGATAGCCTCGAGAAGAGCACCGCCACCTGTTGAGATGTAAGATACCTGCTCGGCCATTCCGAACTTGTTGATGCAAGCTACAGAGTCACCGCCACCGATGAGTGAGAATGCACCGTTAGCTGTTGCCTTTGCAATAGCCTCGGCAATTGCACGTGAACCGGCTGTGAAGTTGTCGAACTCGAATACACCTGCGGGACCGTTCCAGAGGATAGTCTTTGCATTCTCGATTGCAGCAGCAAACGCTACGCGTGCGTTGGGACCTGCGTCCAAGCCCTCCCAACCCTCGGGGATTGCAGTAACGGGGACAACCTGTGTGTTTGCGTTGTTAGAGAAGTCGTCGGCAGCAACGCAGTCTGTTGCAAGAACGAGGTTCACACCCTTTGCCTTAGCCTGCTCGATGATGTCAAGAGCCAACTGAAGCTTGTCGTCCTCAACGATTGAGTTACCTACTACGCCACCCTGCGCCTTAGCAAATGTATATGTCATACCTCCGCAAAGGATAAGGTTGTCAACCTTGTCCATAAGGTTCTCGATGATACCAATCTTTGTAGAAACCTTAGAACCGCCCATAATTGCAGTGAAAGGACGCTTGATATCCTTGAGGATATTGTCTACAGCCTGAACCTCTTTCTCCATCAAGTAACCGAGCATCTTGTTCTCCTCGTCGAAGTAGTCGGCGATAACCGCTGTCGAAGCGTGACGGCGGTGAGCTGTACCGAATGCGTCGTTGATGTAGCAGTCTGCGTATGAAGCGAGAGTCTTAGCAAACTCTTTCTGTGACTCCTTCATAGCCTTCTTTGCATCGTTGTATGCGGGATCCTCCTTGTCAATTCCCACGGGCTTGCCCTCCTCTTCGGGGTAGAAACGGAGGTTCTCGAGCATAAGTACCTCACCTGCCTTCAATGCAGCGGCAGCCTCGGCAGCCTTTGCACAGTCATCGGCAAACTGCACGGGTACACCGAGCTTCTCCGATACAGCCTCTACAATCTGGCTCAAAGAATATTTTGCGTTTACCTTGCCTTTGGGCTTACCCATATGCGACATAATGATGAGCGCACCGCCGTCAGCCAACACCTTCTTAAGTGTAGGAAGCGCACCACGGATACGTGTGTCGTCGGTAATTTTACCCTCCTCGTTCAAAGGTACGTTGAAGTCTACGCGAACGATTGCTTTTTTGCCTGCAAACTTGAAATTGTCAATTGTCATAATTGTTAAGTTATTTGGTTAATAATGATTAGTTTCGTTTATTTACACACGCATAACACCTGTACCACGTGCAGTGGTTCCGGGCATATTGCGACCCCACAGGGAGAACCGAGCGGCAACCGCTCCTCCTCATCTTGTGACTATCTCTGCAAAAATACTATTTTTATGCAAATAAAAGAATTTTCGGCTGTTTATTTTTTATTTTATATAAAAATCGGATACCCTGCAAGTTCCAATGACACTTGCCGCCATTCTTTGCAACCACCGTCTTTTCATCGGCCACCGCTTGTTTTTTCACCGGTTGCGGTATATTTCAAAAGGAACTCTGAACGAGACTCCAAGCTCCATAAGGTTGGTGAGATTGGGCAGCAGGCGCTCCTTGAACGACTCCCAGCCGCGTTGTTCCATTATGCTCCAGCCTGCCTCGGCAATGGCAAGGCCTCGGGGGAAGAACATATAATTTACCCTGTTTATATCCTTTATCGCTTCGGCCCACATTGTTGCCATCACGCCCATTATATGCGACTGTTCTTCGGCCGGCAAACCGTATCCCGGGTCGAGACGGTACGAGGTTTCGAGACTGGTTATAGGCATTCCCCAGTTGTTGTATTCGGGGAGGTCGTTCTTCCACTGCGGATAGTCGAGGTAAGTATGCTCGCCTGGCGCCATTATAAGTTTATGCCCGCTGTTGCGTGTCAGCTCTATACATTTGGGAGTGAGTGCATTGCGCCAGGTTACAAGCGTAACATCTTTGGGATAAGGAAAGAGATAGTCGTGTGCGGGAGGCCATATATTGTCAAGTTCGCACCACAGAACAGCCTCTTTTCCGTTACGGCGCACAATGTCGAGCATACGGCCAAAAAAATCTATCATCAACTGCGAAGGATTATCATAGCCCTGCTTTTTCATAAGCGCAAGACAACTGTCGCACTTTGCCCAATTATCTTTCACAGCCGCTTCGTCGCCACCAAGATGAATTCTCTTGGAGGGGAAAATTTCTGATACCTCTTTAATAATATCCTCATATATGGCATACGCCTCTTCGCTACAGGCACAAAGCATCATATTAGTCACTTGTCCTATATTACCGGCATTTACTGTGCCGTGACGGAACGCACAGCCAATCTGCGGATAGGCTGCGAGAATGGCAGCCGAGTGTCCGGGAATATCAAGTTCGGGTATAATTTCCACGTTCCGCTCCGCCGCATACGCAACAAGCCCCCTCAGTTGTTCCTGGGTATAATAGCCGTTATCGGGCCCGTTGTCACCGCCTCCCGCAGCGCGGAACGCACCCACGCCCGTGAGCTTGGGATGCGACTTTATCTCAATGCGCCAGCCCTGGTCGTCGGTAAGGTGCAGTTGCAGCACATTGTATTTGTAGCGCGCCATCTGGTCTATGAAGAACTTCACATCGTCTACGGGCAAGAAGTGCCGCGCAGGGTCGAGCATTACACCGCGGTAGGCGAAACGCGGGGCATCGTCTATGCGCACCTGGGCGAGCTTACCCTCGGCGCTGTTGCGACTGTCGCCAAGCATCAACTGGTCCAGTGTTTTTATTGCATAAAACACACCGGCAGCGGTGCTTGCCTCTATCACCACCTTTTTGCGGGTAACTTCCAACGTGTACCCTTCGCTGTCCTTATCGGCAGAGAACAAAATCTCAATTGAACTGTTGCACTTTTTATTATTGCCAAGCGACACCCCTGTGCGGGAATAGACAACCTGTTCGAGTTCCTTTGCAAGATACCCGTTATCGGAAAAGTCGTTCACTGTGACTGCTGCGCGTGTAAGGTCGAAAGGTTTTGTGCCTTCACGGGTTTCTACCTTTGCAGGCATCGGCAACAGAGCCGAGATGTTGTCCTGTGCCGTTACAGCAACTGCAAACAGCAACAGCGACACTAAGGAAAGCAATGTTTTTTTCATAGGATTCTTTTAATTAAGTTAGAAGCTGTTTAAATTTATATCGTTAAGTTTTTTATAGGTCAAAAATAGTGCCAACGAGCAAAACGCAAGTTTACTTGCCGTTTTTCGGCGAGTGCAGCCTATTTTGGCGCAATGCAAAAGTGGAATGTTTTATTATTTTT
>JAFZIA010000083.1 GCA_017554605.1 Bacteroidaceae bacterium | reverse complement strand
CTTGCGAAGATTTTTCCCGTGTGCCGAAGTTTTTCGTACTTTTTTCCAAAAAGTACAAGATAGAACGAAAACAATAAGAATATAAGACAACTGATTAAGGGTAAAATCTACTGCCTAAAATTCAAGATTTACCCACACCTTTTTTCTACTGAACCGCGATAGAGCTTGCTGTGGGTAGGGGGCAAAAAAGCAGGAAGCACCTTTCGATGCTTCCTGTAAAGGTGTTGTATAAAGTCTTACTTTATTACTGTAGACGGAATGTAACGGGGAGTGTAAAGCGTACACGTACAGCCTTACCTGCCTGCTTACCAGGATTCCATTTGGGCATACTCTTTACCACGCGTACAGCCTCACGGTCGAGGTAAACGTCGCTTGAGCTCTTCATAATCTCAACGTCCTGGATAGAACCGTCGGTATTTACGACAAAGTTAACGTATGCCTTACCCTGTGAGTTGTTCTCACGGCTGATACGGGGATACTGGATATTGTCGCGAAGGTACTTCATAAGTGCTTGCATACCTCCGGGGAACTCGGGCTGCTGCTCTACAACCTGGTAGATTGTCTCCTCTTCAACAACCTCCTCAACCACGATGTTTGCATCCTCGTTAATCTCTACGACCTCACCCTGGTCCTCAACCGACATAATCTCGGTCTCCTCAATCTCGGCGTCGTCCTCTACAATCTCAAGAATCTCTGTAATCTGCTTTGCTGCAGGAGGGGGAGGTACAACCTTCTTCTCGGGAAGGGTGATGGGCACCATAATCTCCTCTTCCAAAAGGATACCCTGGCTGATGATTTCGCCTGTCTGCTTCTTCTCGGTTGCAGTCCATTCGAACGCTACAAAAAGTGCTGCGAATACTACGATGTAACCAATGAGCAACCAGGTGGTTTTGTGCTGCTCAAGGCTTGCTTTCTTGCTCTTCTTCTCTTCAAGAAGATGCTGGTTTTTTGTCTCTTTCATTTTCGGTAAAGTTTTTAGGTTTATATTTATTCTTATTTATTCTCACTTGTGTGATGTGGTATTATGCAGCTCTGTGCTATATTTCCTCTTTTTCACAATGCAAAAATAGATAAAATTTTGCAAGCAACAATAAAAATAACCTTTATTATTCTTACAAATAGCAATAGTAAGATGTTGATATTCAGCAATATAAAAGGCTGTAAGATTTTATTTTTCTTACAGCCTTTTATGCGTTTTGTAATTAATTGATTTTCAGCCTGTTACAAGTGTGGCTTTCTATGTGTTGTAAATGTACTGAAAATCAATGATTTACACAGTTTTTACTTGCCTACTGCCGAAATGCGCAGCTTGTAGCTCATCTTCTTGTTGGGAACGCGATACTCGGGGAGTGTATCAACGTCGGCACCGCACGATGCGTTACCTATACCGCGCATCCAAGCGTCGAAGTGAACAACTGTGTAAGGACGGGGTGTGAGCTCCCATGTGTGGCCGGCTTTCATAAGGTCCTCGTCGGTGTAGGGGAGTGCCGAGAAGCTTACATTACCCTCTGTCGCAATCATCACGCCATTGCCGTTGTTGTCGGTAAAGGTTACTTCGCGCAAGCCCTCGCGGCTACCGCAGCTTTGGGGTTTCACGTAGGGATCGGCCATATTGTCGACTGTTGTTGCGTAGCGTCCTACTACAACGCCGTCCTTGCGGTCTACGGTGTTCTCCCAAGGACCAAGAGCGTAGTAGTTCACGTTCTTGAGTGTTGAGTCGATGCCGCAGATAAGACCAGCACGGCGCAGGTTGTCGCCCTTGGGAATAAATGTAGCCTCAACGTCTACAATTCCCTGAGGATAGATGGTGTAGCTTATTTCGGTGTCGCAAATTGTTCCCTTGCGGACTGTTCTTACAACGGTGTTGCCGTTCTCCTCAACAACTTTAATCTCACCCTTCTCTTCAAGACCGTCCTTGGTATTGGCAAATGTGAGATGGTTGTCCTTTGCGTTGTACTGATAGTCGTAGCCCTGACGGTCGTTCTCAATCCAGCGGTGGTTGCTGTAGATGAAGCCCTGGCCGTCGGTGATGATGTTTCTGCCGTTGAGTACGAGGGCTGTGAGCTGTGCTGTCTCGTTGTCGAACTTGAGGGTTACTTTGCTATTGCCGATGATAGTCTCGTGCAGCGACGATGTTGCTGCCAATGCTTCGCCCTTAGCCTTTATTGCTGCGAGTGCTGCACGCTCTGTGAGTGCGAACTGCTGTACGGCTACCTCGTGGTTGGCTGGAGCATACACCTGTGCGTCGCGCTGTTTTACGCGTACGGTGATGAAAAGCTCGTCGCCCCTCTTCTCGGCTCTGCTTATCTTTGCTTTCTTCACCGAGAGCCATACCTTGGCTGTTGCACCGCTTTTTGCTTCGGGAGCGTTTGTGCGGCCTGTATATACAACCTTGCCGTTCTTTACAATGTCATACTCTACATCGAACTCGTCCAGGTTTGTAAAGTTGTATTTGTTCTTGAGGGCAATTGTAACAATGCCGAACTCTCTGTTTACCTCGGGCATCGTAATCTCAATGAACTGGTGGGCTGCCTTAACCTCCTTGAGCTTGCCGCCCTCCTGACGCAAGGGTGATACAACACCGTTAGAGCAGAAATTGCCCTGGTGAGGGCCGGGATAGTCGTATCCTGTGTGTATCTGATAGATGCCCTGCTTCATCTTTGCGGGGTCGTATATGGCCTGGTCTACCCAGTCCCAGATGCAACCGCCGATGCAAGAGTTTGATGCCTCGATCTTCTCCCAGTACTCCTTGAGATTACCTATTGCATTACCCATTGCGTGTGCATATTCGCAGATGAACATAGGTTTGTCGAGGTCGTTGGTGTTCTCGTTCATCCAGGCTTGTCCGGGGTACATCTTAGAGTAGAAGTCGCTGAAGCGGCCGCCACCGTAGTTGCCCTTTGAACGTGTGCCCTCGTAGTGTACGGGGCGACTGTCGAGACGCTTTGCCTCATCGTAGCAAGGGCCGAAATTATTACCGTTACCGGCCTCGTTACCTAAGCTCCACATAACAACCGATGCGTGGTTGCGGTCGCGCAATACCATACGGTTGATGCGGTCAACGAATGCGGGAATCCACGACTCGCGGTCCGAGATTGTCTGGTTGGCGTGGTCCTCAAGGTCGGCCTCGTCGCAGCAGTAGAGTCCGTAGTAGTCGAACATTGCATACATTCTTGCTGCGTTGGGGTAGTGGCTTGTGCGGATAGTGTTTATATTGTTCTGCTTCATTAAGAGAACGTCCTGAATCATAGACTCGGTGGTTACGGCTCTACCGTACAAGGGGTGTGTGTCGTGACGGTTTACGCCCTTGAAGAATACTCTCTCGCCGTTGATGTAGACGAGTGAATTCTCTATCTTGATGTCGCGGATACCGTATTTTGTTGAGAATGCCATCTCTTCGTTGCCATTCTCGTCCATCTGTGTAATCTCTACGGTGTAGAGGTGGGGCTTCTCGGCGCTCCACAATTGAACGTCATCAATTGTGAACTTGATGTCGCCGTTGAGGGCTGCGATGCGTGCTGCGGTGTTGAATGTAACCGAGTCGGCTGCAATGAACTTGCCGTTGGGGGCATATATAGCTGCCTTTACAATCTTCTTGCCGGGAACATAGTCGCGGTTGTCGAGCTCGATGTTTACATTTACATCGGCGCTGTAGAAGTCGTCTGTTAACTTGCTGGTGATATAGTGGTCGCGTACCGATACCTTGGGGACATTGTAAAGGTAAACGTCGCGGAAGATACCGCTCATTCGGAACATATCCTGGCACTCAAGGTATGAGCCGTCGCTCCAGCGGAACACCTGTACGGCAAGTTTATTCTCGCCTTTCTTAAGATAGTTGGTGAGGTCGAACTCGGCAACATTGTTAGCACCCTGTGTATAACCTACGTACTCGCCGTTGAGCCATACGAGGGCTGCCGAGTAGATACCGCCGAAGTGTATGAATGTGCGGCGGCCGTCCCAATTTTCGGGAATCTCAAATGTACGCACGTATGAACCTACGGGGTTGATGCCGTAGTTCTTGCCGCCGTCGTTGAAGCCGGGGCGTGCGTTGATGAAGGGAGGTGTGTTGGAGTGGGGATACTCCACGTTGTTGTAGATGGGCTTGTCGTAGCCGTGCATCTCCCAGTTCGAGGGAACGGGAATCTCGTCCCAAGCGGTAACGTCGTAACCTGCCTCAAAGAAATCGAGCGGACGCTGTGAGGGTTCGCTCACAAGGTTGAACTTCCACATTCCGTTAAGGCTCTGGTAGCGGCTGTTGATGGGCTCGGTCCAGGGTGTTGCGTAGTATGCTGCGTCGGCAAGCATCTCGGCCTTGTTGTTGTAGGGCATATATGTTGCAACGCCACGCTCCTTGTTTTCGGCAAAGACGGTCTCGTCCTCCCATTTGGGCGATGCAATCTTGGGTTTTTCTACCTGTTC
This sequence comes from Bacteroidaceae bacterium, assembly GCA_017554605.1. GTDB lineage: Bacteria > Bacteroidota > Bacteroidia > Bacteroidales > Bacteroidaceae > HGM04593. Next base: position 40,003 of record JAFZIA010000083.1, on the reverse strand, counting down.
GAATGTGAACCACGCTGTGCTGTCGGCGGGATTCTTTTCCACTCTCATCATACGGCCCTCCTTGAGTGCGTACATTGTGCCCTCTTTTCCTGCCGATACGATGAGGAACTTGCCTTTTGCGCCCTCAACAGGCTCGAAGCGGAACTTTGCGTTGTTCCACACGCCTGCTACTGCAGGCCACTGGAGCAGATAGTCGATGCTTGCGTTGTCGCCGCCATCGTCGAAGTTCTGTCCGTAGAATGCATTCTCCACTGCAAATGTGTGCAGGTCGATGGTCTTTACGTTCCAGTACTGGCCGCGGTTGTCGGCATTGAGCGCCTCGCCCACGATGCGTGCGTTGTTCTCGCCCGAGTCGTTGCTGCCGAGCACTGTAGAGTCGTTGCCTGCCCAGTGTATGCGGTAGGTGAGGTCGTCGTCGAAGCCTGCGTACTCCGACTCCTCGATGCGGAACTGCGCTGCCTTGTGGCTTGCTGCCTTCTCCTTGCTTATGAGGACGAGCTTGCCCTTTGATTTTGCAACTGCTACGTTGGGGCTGTTCGAGGGAATGAGAAGACCGTTCTCGTACTTCCATAGCTGTGCCTCGTCGGAACCGTTGTTCTCGCCAAGCTCGACGCGGCTGCCGTTGACACGCAATGCCTTGTTTGTCACGGGGTTGATGATGCGCCAGCTACCCGAGAGTTCCGAAATCTTCCAGAACTGGGCTGCGTTTCCTTTCTCGTAGTTGGTGAGCGATACGGCGTTGTCCTTCTGCTCGGTCACGACATTCTCCTTGTCGCCCGATGCGTAAACGTGGTAGAGCTTACCTTTCTCAAATACAGTCTGTGCCATAATGCTTGTAGCAAAGAATATTGCTGCAAGTGTAAGCATCAGAGTGCTCATTAATTTGTTCTTAGACATAGTAGTATTATTTATTAAGTATTGTTTTTATCTTCCTGTGTCTGCCGGTTTTTGCACTGTATTGTAATGCGGTGTACCTGTAATTTGCGAAGATAGTAAAATAATCCGAATAATCGTACTGTGCTGCGATAAATTTAAGGGAGGTCCTGTAAAATGGCTCGAGTCGATTAAGGACGGGCAACAGTGTGGATATTAACCGGTAATTGATAGAGCCTCCCTTGAGCAACTTGCTGCTTTATACGTTGATAATGAGAATGTCGTCCCACGAGGTGGTGTACTGTGGCGAGAGGTATTGGCGGTTGGTGTGGTCGGTGATGCTGCCCTGTGACACCAGTTTCACAGCCTGTGGCCCTTGCGTGGCGTTTATGCGGTCTATTGCCTCCATCAGTTTCTTGTGCCTGGGACGGTCGACGGTGTCGAAGAGCTCGCCCTGAATGGCGTTGTTGGGGGTAATTGCGCTCAGTGTCACTCCGCTCTTCTTGTAGCCGTAGCCGTTGCGGAATATCTGCTGCAGCAGTTCTATGGCGGCTTTTGTTATTTCCAGTGTGCTGTCGGTGGGGGCTATGAAATGTGTTGTTGCCGCTTCGTAGTATTGCGGCTGGTCGTCGCGGTGGCGGTTGGTGTATATGCACACTTGCAGTTGCTGCGCTGCGGAGCATTGCTTGCGTAGTTTCTCGGCTGCTATGGACGAGAAGGTGGATATTGTCTCGTGAAGCTCCTGCAATGTGTACAGCTCCTTGGAAAAGGAGCGCGACACGCTGATGCTCTGCTTGTCGGCTGTCTGGTGGCTGAACTCTATGCAGGGGGTGCCACGTAGCTCGTGCCACGTGCGCACTCCGTTGATGTTCATTCGGTTGCGCACCCACTCCTCGCTCAGCGCGCAGAACTCGGCGGCTGTACGTATGTAGCAACTGTCGAGCATTCTTGTGTGCCGCCTGCCAATGCCCCACACGTCACCAATAGGGTAGGTAGATAGCACTTTGTCTATGTCCTCGCGGCGGTACATCAGGCAAGCGCTGTTGAGCTTGGGGTATTTCTTGCACAGTTTGCTTGCAATCTTTGCAAGGGTCTTCGTGGGCGATATTCCAATGCTGACGGGTATTCCCGTGCCCTTGCGCACGGTGCGTGCGAGCTTCTCGCCCAGCTCCTTGAGCTTTTCGGTGGGGCGGCCGTCGAGGCGCAGGAATGCTTCGTCTATCGAGTATATCTCAATGTGCTCTACGTTACTCTTTAATATAGACATCACTCGTTGCGACATATCGCCGTACAGATGGTAGTTGGCCGAGTGTACCGATACATTTTCCCTCTTCACAAGGTCGCGTATCTGATAGAGTGGTTGTCCCATCTTTATTCCTATTGCCTTAGCCTCGTTGCTGCGCGACACCACGCATCCGTCGTTGTTGCTCAGCACAACAACGGGACGTCCTTCGAGCGATGGGTTGAACACCTTCTCGCACGATACGAAAAAGTTATTGCAGTCGCACAGCCCGAACATTCTATACTTTCTTTATTATGTAGGTTACAATGCCCCAAATTATAAAATCGTTCTCCTCGGTAACCTTTATGGGGCGATAATCCTTGTTTGCGGGAACGAGAAGCCCGTACCCGCTGTGGCGCTCGAAGCGCTTGAGCGTGAACTCGCCGTCGATATAACACACGGCAAGGCAGCCGTCGTGTGCCTCAAGGCTTTTGTCTATAACCAATAGGTCGCCGTCGTTTATTCCCTCGTCAATCATCGATACTCCGCTCACACGTGCGTAGAATGTCGATGCGGGGTTCTTTATGAGCTCGCGGTTGAGGTCGAGCTTCAGGGTGGCATAGTCGTCGGCCGGCGAGGGGAAGCCTGCTGCCACGCGCTCCTCGGATAGGGGGAGCTCAAGGCTCTTGCCGCTCTGTGGGGTGTATATGTCTATATTGTCGCTCATTGCTTGATAAAACGGGTTATTCTCTCAATAAGTTCGGGCTTTACGGGGAACGAGGGGTTTTTGTATGTCTCGAGCTGTGTGAGCATATTGTCGCTCTCGCAGTGCTTGAGTACGTGGTTCATATTCTCTATTATGTAGTACGACGAGAGCATACGTGCCATAAAGAGCTTTTGTGCCTCGCGCGTGCTCACCTGTATGTCCTTGTCGCCCTGCAATATAAGTACGGGAATCTTCAGCTTGGCAATCTCCTGTGCTGGGTCGTAGCGGAACCACGAGATGAGGTAAGGCTGTACGCTCTTGCGGTAGAGGGCTTTAAGGTAAGGGGGAATATCGTCCACGGTCTCTCCGCGGCGCAGGCAATTGTTGATTCTCTCTGCCTCGGCCTGCAGGGCTGGCGACTGGTTTCCCAGCTGCTCCTCTATTAGGGCGTATGCAGGTGTTCCGCTGCCTGCGATTGATATATAGGACTTTACCTTGTCGCTCTTGCTGCTTGCAACCATTCCTATTAGCGAGCCTTCGCTGTGTCCCGCTATTGTTATCTGTGTGAAGCGGTTGTCTCCGGCGAGCAGCTCGCACCACAGTACGGCGTCGTCGATGTAGTGCTCAAAGCGCAGCTCCTCTTCGCTTGCGCCTGCCCCGGCGCTCTTTCCAATGCCGCGCTTGTCGTATCTGAGGGTGGCAATTCCCTCCTTTGCAAGCTCCTGGGCAAGATACAGCAGCGAGTTGTTGTTATAGCCGCTGCCTATGGTGTTTCCGTCCATATCTGTCGGTCCGCTGCCGGCTATCAGCAGCACGACGGGGCAGGGCTGCTCTCCCTGTGGCAGGAGCAGCTTGCCGTATATGTTGCCTGTGGGGGTGGCAAGGGTAATCTCTTCCTCGGCTGCGTGCAGTGGCAATGTGAGCAGCAGCAGTAGCAGAGTAATTGTCTTTTTCATATTATTGACGTAGTATTAAATATGTCGGGTAACAAAAGAGGGCGGCCGATTATAGACTAAGCCACCCTCTTGCCCTTGAGAAAAATCCGGTGTCTTATTTTCCAAATTTTCCGCCCATTTTGCCGCCCATCTTGGCGCCGCCGGTGTTGCTTGCCGCAAAAATGTTCTCGCCATAGTTTACAGCCTTGAAGCCTGCGTCCTGCTTGCGTCTAAGGGCAATGTCAATGAGCTTGTCGATGAGTGTGCCGAAGTTTATTCCGCTGTACTCCCACAGGTAGAACGAGAGTGAACCGGGGATTGTATTAATCTCATTTACGAATATTTCGCCTGTCGCCTCGTCTATTATGAAGTCGATACGGGCAACGCCGTCGCACGAGAGTGCGCGGAATGTCTCACAAGCGGCATTCTGTATGAATTTTGTGCTCTCCTCGGGCAGGTTGGCGGGAATTTCGCGCACAGTCGACTGCATTCCCTGCGACTGCTTGCCGCCACCGTTCATATATTTGTCCTGATATGACAGAATCTCGCCACTGCGCACGGGAACCTCGCATACCGAGGGTTGGCACTCGTAGTAGTTGCCGAGTACGGCGCAGTTCACCTCTTTCAGCTTCTGTACATACTTTTCTATAATCACACGGCTTGTGAATGATATTGCATAGTCGATGGCGTCGAGCAGCTCCTCGCGGTTATGTGCAGCACGTATGCCAACGCTCGAACCGCTGTTTGCGGGCTTTACAATAACGGGGTAGCCCAGCTTGTTTTCTATTCTCTCCACGGTGGCATCTTTTTTGTCGTCCCACTCCTTGTCGCTGAACCAGCAGTAGTCGACAACGGGAATGCCGCACTCCTTGAGAATCATCTTCATTGTGATTTTGTCCATTCCGTTGGCCGAGGCAAGGGTGTTGCAGCCTGTGTAGGGTATTCCCGAGAATTCCATTACTCCCTGGAATGTGCCGTCCTCGCAGTTGGTGCCGTGCAGTGCGGGCAGAATGACGTCGAGGGTTGCCACCACCTCTTTTTGGAAAAGTCCCTTCTTGGTGCGGTACAGGTTGGTGTCGCCGTAAATGGGCTTCATATACACCTCCTCGCACATCGAGAGCAACTTCTTGGTATCGCGGTAATTCGCTACGTTGAACAGTGCCTCGCCACTGTACCACTTGCCTTCTTTTGTTATGTAGATGGGGATAATATTGTATTTATCCTTGTCCATTGCTTGTATTGCCTGGTTGGCTGTGATAACCGAAATTTCATTCTCGACGGAGCGTCCGCCGAATACTACGCCTACGTTTGTTTTCATTGCTGTATATTTTTTTTATTTTGTTCTGTTACTTTGTGAGTACGTGAATGTATTCTGTTGTGCTGTTTGTTGTATAATTTCTGTTTTCAGGTTTGTCTGCTTGAAATCTTTGGTGCTTTCTTTGGAACACTTGATAATCTCCGTATTTACTCATAATTTTTTCTATGACATTTGCCGGTATTATACCTTCGTTGTTGTAAGAAAGAAATATATATCTGAATTTTGCATCACGTATTAAGTTTTCAAATGATTCTTGAACTTTTGTTTTGCTGCAATAATTCGATCTTTTGTATTCTCGTAATCCTGTTATTCCTTTTGGTGTAAAAGGTTTATATTCTGCAATAGTGTTTAATAAATGATAGTTTGCCCCATACTGGCGTGAGTTGTAAGGAGGGTCAAGGTATAGAATGTCTCCTTCGATTCTTTTTATAAGTTCATTTGCGTCTTCGTTGTAAACTTCGTGGTTATTACTGTTTTGTTTATATTCGGCTGATGTAATTAAAAGTGGTTTAAGTGCCGACTTTTTTAGGTGCTTTAGAAATGCACCATATACAGATGCCGTGTTTGCGCATTTATCGGCACTTTCAATTAAACTGCATAGTAGAAAATAATACAAATCTTCATTTATTTCACCAGTTCTCTTCCAATCTTCTATCTTAATTCTTATTGCATCTATTTTTTTTCCGTTATCATCTGAAAAATATTGGCGATTGTTCCCACCTCCTAAACAATATTGTGTATATATAAACCCATTTTCAATACCGTTTAATTGGTTAAGCCTTTCTATATATTCTTCTTTGCCTTTTATCTCTTGGTGGTTGCCAATATAATTCCTGTTTAGAGCATAGCTGTAATATTCGATGTCATTAGATATTACTTTATGAACTTCTGTCTTAAAATGTCTTCCTACAATGCCTGTACCCGCAAATATGTCACAAAAAATATGTTCTTTGAGATTGTTGCCGGCAACTTTCTTTATAATGCTGTCTATAAAATCTATTAGTGAATATTTCGACCCAATATAATTCATATTTTTAATATACTATATTTCTAAATTCCAAAGTTGTACCTTTATTAACAAATTCAATATATTCCAAAGGTAAATATCTCCCGTTGGCTTTAGCGTTGAAGTTTCTGAAGGCGTTTATTGTTTGAGGACTAAGCTGTGATTGTGGGCATATTAATATAGGTCGTATAACACTTGGCATATTAGGTACATAGTATTGTTCAATCCAATCAATATATCGGGAAATTTGTCTTATGTTATCCTCTGATGCGGGAACTGCCTTCAGTTCTATTGGTACAATTTCCTTAGAAATAGTATCTTTGTTTTGCGAGAACATTATGTCTATTCGTTGCATTCCAACTCCGCACGATACTTCATTGCCAATCCAGTCCAATGTGTTGGATTTGATTTTGAGTACTTTGTCCAATGATTCGTTTTTTCCTATATTTTGCACAAGATACATTTGTAGGTGCGACTCATAAGCCTTGCCTGTTTGTTTTTTGTGTATTAATCTCTGTAATATGTCAAATTTGTGTGTGCTGTCTCCTGTGTAAATTACTGATGATGCATCGTTGCTTTCTTGTTTGCCGTTATTGTATGTGAAATGATGTCCCTGGATTTCTGTATAGTTGTTTTTTGATTCTAATAAATGAAATAGTCTTTTTGCTTCGTATATGGTAATCATTGTGTTACCTCTGTTGCCTTTTAGTTTTCTATAGATAAGACTCCATAGCATTTGGTTAGGCGAGTGTATCCCTTTAATCTCATCTAATGCTTCCCATTCTGATATTCCTTCTGCAAAAACCTTAAAAGGTTTTATTAAAGCCCTGAATGTTAATTGTTTACCTAATTCTGCTTTTAGATATGTACCTTTTGGCTCGTGAAAAGGTTCGCTGTCTATTTGGTAAATCCCGTAGAATTTCCCTTCGTTATTTTTTGCAGCTTGTACATAAAATATAACGAAGTCGTCTTTGCGTATTCTGCTAAAATCCGCCATCATTGAAACTAATCCATTTTCGGATTGGTGGTGGAGTTCCGAAAGGGTGGTTCCATTGAAATCGATGTCTTTGTCTTTGGCTCCAGTTCCAACAAATAGATATTCTAAATGAACCTTAAAGCTTTGTTCATTAACGATGAAAATATGTGTTGTCATTATTGTCAATAGGTATCTTCGGGATATATCTTTTTCATTATAAAATCGGCAGTGTGTTCTGATGCTTCTTGAGAAATTCTTTTTACGCAACTTCTCCTATATGCAACAGGATCATATTGATAACAGCCTTTGCATCCAAGCTCCTCTGTATATGCTTCGTTTCCTTCGTAAAATGGATAAGGGTTGCCTTTAATGTTTTGCGCATTCCATCTGATTCCAGTTTGTTTGCACATTTTACATATTTGTCGTTTAACATCGTTTGCGGCTTTGCAAAGTGGTTGAAAATCATCGAGCTGTTGTGTGTCTGGGTTTGAAACACGCCAATCGTCTTTTCTGCCATCTTTGTGGTCTACTTCTATTTTAGTATTTTCTGAAAAACCGCATACTCCGAGCATTACACACTTTTTAGATTTGTAATACTCTCTAATATCTTTACGGATACATTGGTTAAAAGTGTCTTCTTTTCTAAAACCTATTAACCGAATTGCATCTATGGAATTCCCTTTAGTATGTGTCTTGTTTAGCTCTATTATGAATTTTTTAGCTAATGAGGAGCTAGCTCTGCACCAGCTTCCTCCGTTTCCTAATTGCAGATCTGCATATTTACCAATGAATTCAGTTGCATAAACCCAACGGCTTTTTCCATTTTTGTCAGGTTGTGCCAATTCTATAAATAATTCGGTTTTTGTCATATCGTAGAACTAAGGTTTCTTAAATACAAAAATATATTCATGCTTAAAGAGGAAATAGTCACTTTGTAATGCTCTGTATTTCCAAATATCTTGTGTTTTTAATTTACCTCTATAGCCTTCTATGTTTTTAATGACAATGCCTTTCAACTTAACGTCCAGATTTTGTTTTATGGCCTCCATTATCTTGAATGCTAAAGGTATAACTTCACTGTTTTTATAAACATCTCCGGCAATAATCGCGAAATAACCATTTTTCTTTAGAAATGCATAACTGCAAATTATGGCTTCTAGTAATCTCTTAATAAATATTTGAATGTTTGCTACTTTGGATAAATCTCTTTCGTCGTCGGTGAATTGTACTATGTCTAAATATGGTGGGTGAGCAATTATGAAATCAACCAACTGTTTATTTGTCTCTGATAACCATAATCCAATTGCGGTTGATAGTTCATCTTTATTGGTAACATCGACGTTTTTTATAGCATAGTTTATTGTCGAACAATCGCTCATGCGCTCATTTACATAGTTGATGATATTGCTGTTAATGTCAAAACCTATGTAATCTCTTTGAAGTTCTTCGCATTCGAATAATGTAGTTCCGCTACCGGAAAATAGTTCAAGAACAGTATCGCCACTTTTTGTGTAACGCCTTATTAATTGATTCGGAATCTGTGGGATAAAATTGCCGTGATAAATGTTTTTGTGCTTGCCGCTTTTTTCTCTTTCGGGAATTAGCCACAGACTGTCCACGTTTATATCGCTTTGCTTCCAATTATCTTTGTCGATACTCATAAAGCTTTTTATTTTGTCCTGATTACTTGAAATTGTCGGGCAGGTCGTTTTCGTATAGCACCACGTCGCCTGCCTTGAGTATTGTGCCCAGGTGTGTGCGGGCCTCGTTGAGCGAGTTGGCGAGGAAAACCTTTTCGGCGGGCATTCCACTCTCGGTTATTCCGCTGTTTATCGCCTCGCGGTTGGTTGCGTTAACCACAATCGCATAGTCGGCACAAGCGGCAATGTGCTTGCCCAGCTCCTTGTTCGCCTCGGCCTGACGGCTGCCCATCTCTACAAAGCCGGGGGTGACTATGATGCGTTTGTTACCCTCGTTCACTTTGAAGTTCTTGAGTACCTCCAATGCCATTTTTGCACCCATAGGGTTGGAGTTGTATGCGTCGTCCAGTACTATTATTCCGCCTGTACGCTTCATCGAAAGGCGGTGCTCCACGGGTTGCAGGCGTGCAATGGCGTTCTTCTGCTTTTGTATGGACACGCCCAGATGGTCGGCTACCGCAATAGCTGCCAATATGTTGAGCAGGTTGCCGCTTCCCAGGAGGCGGCTCTCGTATCTCTCGCCGTTTGTCGACAAAGTGAACGAAACTCCGTTGCCACTATATGCGACATCTGTTGCACGGTAGTCGGCGTTGCTGTCGACGGCGTATCTCAGCATACGGCAGTTGTCCGATGCTCTCTTGTGGCTCTTTATCAGCTCCGAGTCGATGTTTATTACCCCAAGGCCGTTGGCGGGCAGCGAGTCGATAAGCTCGAACTTTGTCTTTTGGATATTCTCTACGCATTTGAATGTCTCCAGGTGCATCTCGCCCACAGCGGTTACAATGCCTATCGTGGGGTGTACAAGGTCGCATATCTCCTTGATGTCGTTGGGCTGCTTGGCTCCCATCTCTACTATGAATACCTGATGATAGGGACGTAGCTGCTCGCGTATGGTGCGTATCACTCCCAACAGGGTGTTGAAGTTGCCGGGAGTCACCAGCACGTTGTATTTCTCGGCCAGCACTCCTGCAAGGTAGTTCTTGGTGCTTGTCTTGCCGAAGCTGCCCGTCACGCCAATGACTATAAGTCCTTTGTGGCTCTCGATGATTCTCTTGGCATCGTTGTAGTAGTGGCGGTTGATGGCCTTTTCGATGGGGGTGTTGATAAGGTTGGCGAGCAACATTATGAAATTGGAAAAGACGAGCGACAGGCCAATGACGAGCGTAGCCCAACGTCCTGCAAGGAACAGGGCAGCGGTTGCCACTGCCGCAAACAGAATGATGTTTGTTGCAAACAGTCTCTTTACACGCATAGTGTACACAAGGGGTGTCTTGAACTTCTCGCGCAGTGCGTGTGCAAATGCAATGACTGTAACGCCTGTGATGAATCCCAATGCGTAGTATCCGCTTGTGAATGCCGCCACAAAGGCCACAAGGGTAAAGGCTCTTTTTATGGAGATTATGTTGCCGGGAATCAGCCAACGGAAATATCTGCTGTTGCGGTACGAACTCAACTGGAACATATGAATGTCGTATTTTGCCATCAGCAGATAGAGGAGTGCGGCAACTATGGTGTGTGCGAGTGTTATGCTGTCCATCGTTATTTTATGTTAAAAAAGTTCTTCATTACAGTGGCAAAGAGTCCTGCATTCTCAAGGAACGAGAAGTGTCCCGTGCCGTGTGCTATCACAAGCCCTGCGTCGGGTATCAGGCGCTCCATTGTCTTTGCGTCGCTCAACGGTGTTGCAGTGTCGTTGTTTCCCCAAAAGAGCAGGGTGGGGGCTTTTATTGCGGGCAGCAGCGGGGTTAGGTCTTCGTTCACTACTTTGGAGAGTATCGCACGCATCATTGGCGATGCGTTGTTGTAGTCGGACGAGCCAGCCCCCTTGCGCCGTTTGTCGATGATTGCCTGCGCTGTTTTTTGGGGTAGGAATGTGTTGCATAGCCATTTGAGCAGTTTAAATGTATATACCTTCCAATAGTATTTGAAAGGGCGCTTGGGCTTGATTCCAGCTGCGTCGACAAGCACCACACGGCTCGTTTCGTTGCGCGAGGCAAAGATGATGCTTATGCGTCCTCCGAATGAGTGCCCCACAAGTGCGGGACGCTCTATGTTGTTCTCCTTTACAAAGGTTTCTACCATACGGGTGTACTCCTCGGTTCCCCACACCTGCGACGGTTCGTCCGATTCTCCAAAGCCTGGAAAATCGAAATTGTACACCTTGTATTGCTGTGCAAGGAGCTGTTGCAGCGGGGCGAATATGGCGTGTGTGCAGCCCCAGCCGTGCAAGAGGAGCACCGGCTCGCCCTCGCCCTGCACGTCGATAAATATCTTGTGGTTGTTGTATATGTATTCCATATATGTGTGGGGTGTTTTTCGTATAAATCGGGAAGCGGTTCGTTTGTCCATTAAATTCTTGCGAAGATAGTAAAATATTGGAAGAAATTTGCGGGAAATGTGTTTTTTTTGCCTGTGCGTCTCTCTTTGCCTCTTTTTTGCTGTTTTTTGCGGTTCGAAAGAGAAAAAAGGCAGTTGCCGTTTGTACCGACAACTGCCTTGTGTTTATGATGGCTTGTTATGTCTGCCTTATTGCTTCTTGAGCCACTCGATAATCTCGCTTATGCGGCCGAATGCTATGCAGGTGTGTGTGTCGGCTGCACCGTAGTACACTGTCACCTTGTCGCCCTCGCTGAGTGCGGCGCAGGGGAACACTACGTTGGGTACGTCGCCCACAAGCTCGTAGGGAGCAGCGGGTGCAAGCAGGTACTCCATACTGCGGTAGAGCACTTTTGTGGGGTCTTCCTTGTCAAGGAGCACTGCGCCCATTGAGTAGCGGAAGCCGTTGCAGGTGGTTATTACGCCGTGGTAGAACATAAGCCAGCCCTCGTCGGTGAGAATGGGCACGCTGCCTGCACCAATCTTGGTGCACTGCCAAGCGCTCTGCTCAAAGGGGGTTACTTTCATCACGCAACGGTGCTCGCCCCAATATTTCATATCGGGACTGAAACTGAGGTAGATGTCGCCGAAAGGTGTGTGGCCGTTGTCGCTGGGACGGGAAAGCATCGCATATTTGCCGTTTATCTTTTGGGGAAAGAGCACTCCGTTGCGGTTGAAGGGGAGGAATGCGTTCTCGCACTGGAAGAACTCCTTGAAGTCGAATGTGTAGGCGATGCCGATTGTGGGTCCGTGGTAGCCGTTGCACCAGGTAATCCAATAGCGGTCCTCAATCCAGGTTACGCGGGGGTCGTACTTGTAGTCGCTCTCAATCATCTCGGTATTTCCAGCCTTGAATACAATGGGGTCTTCGTTAATCTCCCAGTTGATACCGTCCTTTGAGAAGCCTGCGAAGATGTTCATCTGCACACGCTTGTTGTCGCAACGGAATACTCCTGCGAAACCGTCGCCAAAGGGTACTACTGCGCTGTTGAATATACTGTTCGATGATGGAATGCTGTAACGGTCTATTACGGGGTTCTCGCTGTAACGCCACATTACATCGTTGCAACCTTCGGGGCGCTCTTGCCAAGGAATGTTTTTTGCCATAATTGTCTTTTTTATAGGTTGTATGTTATTTTTCTTGCTCTCTTAGAACTTTCAGTTGCTGGTTGATTTCTTTCATTCGCTTGGTGGTGAGCGGATAGATGAAGATGAACAATGCCGATATTACTGCTATTCCGGCGGGAATCCAGCTCATCAGCAACTGTATGCCGTGAATTGCCTCGGGAGTTTGTGTAGCGCCTTCGGTGGTGTCAAAGCCAAAGCCTGCCAGTATCCACATTACGGCTGCTGCACCGAATGCTCCGCCGAATTTCTGCGCCATAGACGAAGAGGAGAAGATGAGTCCTGTCGATGCTGTCTTGAACTTGAGCTCGGCATAGTCGGAAATGTCGGCGTACATACTCCATACAAGGGGCGATACTACTCCGGTGAGTATGCATACGAGGACTTGCAGTACCATAAGTGTCCAGTAGGCGCCTGTGCCGCTTGTGGGGACAAAATAGAATGCGATGCACAGTCCGATAAGGGCAAACAGCGACCACAGGAAAGTGCTTTTCTTTCCAATCATAAATGTTATTGGGGTGGCTGCCGCTACTCCCACCATATTGGCAACCTCGCCTACGGCAAGGAATATTCCCGCATAGAAAAGGAACTCTACCGAGAAGATGCTGAGCTGTGCGTCGGCCGAGATTAGTGTGGTAAAGTAGAACGGGATTGCAGCGTAGCGGATAGCGTTGAAGAAGTTGAAGAAGAGCACGCCGCCCAGCAGTATCCACCAGGGAGCGTTCTTGAGCAGCGAGCCGAGGTCCTCCATTACGTTTGTGGTCTTTGGGGCTGTCTTTACACGTTCCTGTGTCATTATGAATGTGAGTATGAACAGTGCAAGGCAGATGATGCCAACTACTATCATACCGTACTGCCATGCTTGGGGGTCGCGTGTGAGTGTGTCACTCTCCTTTAGCGTTCCTAGGAGCGAAGAAAAATAGTTACAGATGGGCTCCCAGAAAGCGAGTACAATGAACGAGCCTGCGTAGGCAAAGAACATACGGAACGAAGAAAATACGGTCTTTTCGTCGGAATCCTCGGTCATTACACCCAGCATAGAGCCGTAAGGCACGTTGATTGCGGTATATACGGTCATCATCAGAATGTATGTGACGAAGGCCCACACGGTGTTGCCCGTCTCGCTCCAGTCGGGCTTGGTGAAGAGCAGTACTCCGGCTATTGCAAAGGGAATGGAAATCCAGAGGAGGTAGGGGCGGTATTTTCCCCAGCGTGTAGATGTCCTGTCGGCAATGATGCCCATCATTGGGTCCGATACTGCGTCCCAAATGCGGGTCACAAGCATAAGGACTGCCGTCACCTCGAGGCTCAAATGAAATACTGTGGCGTAGTAGATGGGCAGGTACGCACTGAAAATTTTCCAAAACATCGACGATGACATATCGCCGAAACCGTAACCGATTTTTTCTTTCAATGTTGCCATTGTTCCTTTTATTCGTTTTTTGTGATTATGTATTCTGGTGCTCTTTGCCGGTGTGTTGCCGGTTGCGGTGCAGGGCCCCTTTTGTGTATGCCCGCTTGCTCTCAACTTTGGCAAATGTAGTATATGCCTTTTAAAGTGCAAAGGGAATTTTTGCTTTTTTTATATCCAATGCCAAAGGTTTATGAAAAATATCGCTATCTTCGCAGTGTTATTGTATCTTCTAATAAAATTATCATTTATGAAATATCTTTTCAGGACTTTTTTGTTTGTTGTGGCCGCGTCGCTTGCTGTTGCTTGTGGCGGTGGCGAGGATAAGGAGAAGGGCGAGTTTGGCATTCAGCAACTCAATGAGGATAGCCCCGACTGCGACCAGTATGTGCTCATAGAGACCAACCGGGGAAATATAAAATTGCTGTTGTATAAAGAGACTCCCCAGCATCGCAAGAATTTTGTGAACCTTGTGAAGAACAAGTTCTACGACGGCCAGCTTTTCTTCCGCATCAAGAAGAATTTTATGATTGAGGCGGGCGACCCCACAACCCGCAACGCAAAGCCGGGAGAGCACATTGGCGCAACCGAGGTGAGCTACAAGATTCCTGCCGAGATTGACCCCACGCGCTTCTGGCACAAACGCGGTGCCCTGTCGGCTGCGAGCCTCAATCCTGCAGTGGAGTCGTCGGGCAGCCACTTCTACATAATCACGGGAAACAGGGTAAAGGATAAGCATCTCGACGGTCACGAGGCAAAATTCAACAAGACGCTGCGTCGACAGATGTACGAGCGTTTGCAGACACCCTATAAGGATACCATTGCCCGTCTGCACGCCGAGGCGCAGAAGAGCTCCGTGAAGAAGCGTCAGTTCGACAAGATGTTCAAATACTTCAGCGAGAAGACCGACTCGGCAATGAAGGGCAAGGAGTTCAAATTCTCGGCCGAGCAGCGCAAGCACTACAAGGAGGTGGGCGGCGCCTTCCACCTTGACGGATACTACACCGTCTTTGGCGAGGTGCTCGAGGGAATGGATATTGTCGAGGCTATCTCGCTCGAACCGTATGATGTTCACGATCGTCCTGTGAAAGATGTTGTAATACACAGAATTACCCTTATAAACGATGAAGGTCAACCGTCACAAGCTGAGTAATGGGCTGCGCATAGTGCACGTTGCAGACGAGACCTCGCAGATGGTCTATTTTAATCTGCTCTACGGAGTAGGTGCGCGTTACGAGCAGTATGAGTATACGGGTATTGCGCATCTGTTCGAGCATCTGATGTTCGAGGGTACGCCCGATATTCCTTCGTTCGACGAGCCGCTCGAGCGTGCGGGAGGCGAGAATAATGCCTATACAACCAACGATTTTACCAATTACTACATATCGCTCCCCCGTCAGAATATCGAGCTTGCCTTTTGGCTCGAGAGCGACCGTATGCGCAATGTGCTCCTCACCGAGGAGAGCGTGTCGGTGCAGCGTCAGGTGGTGATTGAGGAGTTCAAGCAGGAGCATCTCAACCGTCCCTACGGCGATGTCGGGCTGCTGTTGCGCCCTGTCGCATACAAACAGCACCCCTACCGCTGGTCTACCATAGGCCGCCGTCCCTCGCACATTGCAAATGTGCCGGTTGAGGTGTTGCGCGATTTTTATGATAAGTATTATGCGCCCGACAATGCGGTGCTCTCAATTGTGGGGAATATCTCCTTTGAGCAGGTGGTGGAGTGGAGCGAAAAGTGGTTCGCCGATATTCCTGCCAAGGGTGCGGTGTGCCGTGAACTGCCTGTAGAGCCGCGCCAGACGCGCCAGCGGCGTAAGACTGTCTACCGCAATGTGCCGCAGAATGCGCTGTATATGGTGTTTCATATGGGCGGAAGGAGCGACAGCGACTATTTCCCTTGCGACGTAATCTCGGATATTCTCTCCAATGGATACTCGGGACGCCTCTCGCAGCGTCTGGTGAAGAAAAAGAAGCTGTTTACAAAGATAGATGCCTTTGTGTCGGGCAGTGAACACCCGGGACTCTTTTCAATCTATGCCCGTGTAGCCGAGGGTGTCACAATGCAGCAGGCCGAGGAGGCTGTGTGGCACGAGCTTGAGTTGTTGCAGCAGCGTTGTGTGCCTGCGGACGAGCTTGAGAAGGTACGCAACAGATACGAGAGTGAGCATATTTTCCGTAATCTGAACGGAGAGAGCCTTGCCGAGAATCTTGCTCTTGCCGAGTGGCGGGGTGCGGCCGAGGGACTCTTTGACGAGGTGCGGCAGTACCGCGCGGTGACGGCTGCGCAGGTGCGCGATGCGGCAAGGGAGCTTTTCCGCCGCGGAAACAGCAGCGTGCTCTACTATTTGAAGAAATGAATGGACTGTGTATGAAAAATGAGTCCGATGCTCTTGCGGGAGCGTCGGACTTTTGTTTATTCGGCGGTCAATGGTTGTCTTCTTTGTGCCGAGGGTTATTTCTGTTCGGGGTGTAGCGTATTACTCCTCGAAACTTTGCCACAGGCGGTCGGCGGGTACGGGAGCCTCAATGCTGATTTGTGCTTTTGATACGGGGTGTACAAATTCCACCTTGCGGGCGTGCAGCGATATGCTGCCGTCGGGGTTCGAACGCTTGGCTCCGTATTTGAGGTCGCCCTTGATGGGGCAGCCAATCGCCGATAGCTGGCAGCGAATCTGGTGGTGGCGTCCGGTCTTGAGCTCAACCTCCACGAGCGTGTAGTTCTGTGAGCAGCGCAGTGTCCGGTAGTCGAGAATGGCGTGCTTGCCCTCCTTTACCTCTTTATTATGGGCAAAGCTCTTGTTCATCTTCTCGTTGCGCACAATCCAGTGGGAGAGTGTCCCTTCGGTGGGCTGCGGGGTATCCTTTGTTATTGCCCAGTAGATTTTCTTTACTGCTCCCGTGCGGAACATTTCGTTGAGCCTCTCAAGTGCCTTGCTTGTCTTTGCAAATACAACGACACCGCTCACGGGGCGGTCGAGGCGGTGGGGCAGTCCTACAAATACATTGCCGGGCTTGTTGTATTTCTCCTTGAGGTATTGCTTGAGAATGTCGCAAAGAGATGCGTCGCCGGTCTTGTCGCCCTGGACTATCTCTCCGGCAGCTTTGTTTATTATTATTATATGGTTGTCTTCGTATAGTACTTTCATTGTATCTGTGCGGTTATTTCGCTGTTTGTTCCCAATGCTCCAAGAATTACCTTCTCGGTAAAGTTGTTCATAAACTTGTCGTCGATGTTCTTGTTCACAATGCCGTTGATGTAGGGCATCTCCACTCCTTTCAGGCAGAAATGCAGGAAGCGTGCTGCAAGGTCGGGGCTCTCTACGTTGAAGATTCCCTGATGCTTGCCCTCGGCAATGATTGTACGGAAGAGGGCAATCTCCCTTGCGTCGAATGTGCGGCGCAGGTGTTCGATTATCCAGGCATTGTTGAAATATTCGGAGCTCAGACGGCTGTTGCGCTTCACTACGCTGCGTGTCGCGTGCAGGCGCACAAAGATGAGCCTTATGATTTTCTTGTGCGGGGGAAGGTCCGATGCGGCAACCTTTGCAATGGCCGACGAGATTTTGTTTACCTCCATTTCTATCGATGCTTCCAGCAGTTCCTCCTTGCTCTGGAAATATGTGTAAACGGTGCGTCGGCTGCGGTTGGCCTCGGCTGCAATGTCGCTCATTGTGATGTTCTCTATCCCTTTTTGGGCAAAGAGCCTGCGCGCAACCTTTATTATATGTTCTCTGGTATCTGTGGTTGCCATAATTTAGCTGGTATTTTGTGGCGAAGTTAATGCTTTTTGCACATTTGTGCAATGAAAAAAGAGTGAAAAAAGCAGGAAAATGAAACTTTTTTTGAAAAAAGTATTGCAAAAATTTGGAGGGTAATAAAAAAGTCCATATCTTTGCATCGGTTTTAAGAACAGCATCGCGGGGTGGAGCAGTGGTAGCTCGTTGGGCTCATAACCCAAAGGCCGGAGGTTCGATCCCTTCCCCCGCTACTAAATGAGAGTAACCTGTGAGGTTACTCTTTTCTTTTTTATACACAAAAAGCATTTTAACATACAGTTTGCGAAAAAAGATGACAATATTGTTGTGAATGCTGTTCAAAATTGTAACTTTGCCACGGAAAATTAAAGAAAATATGAAAATAAGACAAATTTTACTTCTGCTTGTTGCTCTGCTGGTTGTACAGGCTTCCTGGGGACAGGAGAAGGTTTTTTCGGTAAAGGTCCATTCGACCGAAGCGTTGGGCGATTTTAAAATGTATATCAACCCTCTGCACCCCGAGGCTGGCCGCAAGGCAAAGACTCTCGAAGAGGCTGCTCCCGGTGTATATACTGCTGTGGTGCCCCTCTCGGCAAACTCCTTCTACAGTATAGTGGGAGTGAAGAACTCTGCGCAGATTTTCTCTACATTGTATTTGCCGTTGGAGGTATATATGCCCGTCGATTCGGATACACTGCATTTTGAGCTCGACGTGGACGGTTATTATGTGGGTTCTAACGAGACGGCCGACAATCGTGCCCTTGGTGCCTACCGGCGCGCTGTTGCCAATTGCAGCCGTACAATATGGCAGGTTGAGGCGAGCGATGAGGCCCGCTTGCGTTCGATGCTCGACGGGCTGGTTCTTGTGGCCGACTCAATAATTGAGAATGGCGGTTGCTCGGAGCCTGTAAAGGAGTATATAAGATTGTGGTCGTACACTGCTATATATAATAATATGTACAGCGTTGTGCGCAATGCGCGCCGCGAGGGACACGACCTGTCGTTCGATGCGTTTGACGTGACGGGCGACGTAGGCAGCTCTTTCGACTGCGATATTGCTGCGGTATTCCCCGAGACTACCGTGCTTATATGTGACGCGTTGCGCGGCGAGCCTACTATGGCTGCAAAAATAGAGCAGCTCTACACTGTATATAAGAACAGCACTATACGTACGCGTGTAGCCGAGGCTATTATTGAGAGCTTCCTCAAGACATACAACTACAGCGCCGATTTTGAGGGTGGTCTCAATCAGTTGACTGCAGTGGTTGAGAAGTATGGCATTGACAAGAAGTATATTGCCGATTATGAGTCGCGCCGTGCTACAATAAAGGGAACGCCGTTCCCTGCCGGAGTGCAGTTGCGCGATGCTGGTGGCAATGTGGTCGATTTCTCAACCTTCAAGGGAAAATATGTTTATATAGATATGTGGGCATCGTGGTGTGCGCCCTGCCGTCGTGAGATACCCCATCTGAAGAAGCTCGAGGCGGAACTGCAGAACGGGAATGTGGTTTTTGTATCACTCTCGATAGACCGCGACGAGAATGCCTGGAAAAACAGCATTGTTGAGCACGACCTTCACGGCTATCAGCTCATTGACAGCGAGAATAAGCTGGGCAGCGCGCTCAATGTGCGCGGAATACCTTTCTTTGTGATATACGACAAGGACGGTTGCCTTTATATGCACGATGCTCCGCGTCCGAGCAGCGGCACACCGCTCAAGGAGATGCTCGAGGGTCTTCGTTGATATTGATAAATTCATTATAAAAATAATCATTAAACCATTAAACAAAATCTTATGAAGAAATTTTACTTTTACGGATTGATGGCTTGCCTTATGCTTTTTGCCAACAGCGCAATGGCCGGGGTAAGTATGATGTCCGACCTGTTCGGTAAGTACAAGTTTACCGCAACAATTGAAACAACCGAGGCGGGTGCTGCGCACGCCGACAAGTTCAAGAGCGAGTGTGAGGTAATAATCACAAAGTCTCAGAGCCAGTACTTTATGGCCGACATTACTGGTTTTGCAGGTGCCGACTATGCAATGAGCGTATCGGGCTTCGATGCAGCCAAGAGCGCATTCGAGGTAAGCGGTCCCAACAGCGGTAACTACGGTCTTTGGAACGGTTACATTGCAGTAGCTAATGCCGAGGGTGAGTGGCCCTTCTCTTTGTGGAACGTAGAGGGTAGCCAGCAGTTCGGTATGACCTTCAACTTCGACCCTTCGACAAAGGAGATTACAGTTGCCGACTTTACTATCGTTTCTCTTGCTTGGAGCCCCGTTGAGACAGCTACTCTTCTTGCAACTGTAAAGAATGCGAAACTGGAACTCGTTGAGGCTGAGAATGTTGACACATCGGTTTATCCCGACCTTACAGGTGAGTGGACATATGACGGTGACATCAGAAACGACGTTTCGCCCAAGAGCTTTACTCTTAACCTTACTGCAGCGGATGACACAAAGGTTAACTGGAACGCAACATTCGCTTTCGAGGGTTACGAGGAGTTTACTCTTCCCGCTACATTCGACGGTGCTATCTTGACTGTTCCCCACGATACTATCTTCCTCGACAGAGAGAACCGTATCCGTTTCGGTACAAGAAGCAGCTCAAAGGAGTATTCAGGTGCATTTACTTTCAGCTACAATACTAAGACTTCAATGTCTCTTTACGACTATATCTATATCCGTAGAGACTCAATCAACCCTGAGACAAACGAGCTCGCAGGTGCATTCGTTCATCAGGTATTCGACGGCTATGTAGTACGCGAAAATCCCGATGCTTACGACTGGTCGGGTACATACAAGGTGTCGGTAAGCGACTACGAGAACCTTACAGACGGCAGCGTAAGCTTTCCCACTGAGTTCGATATGGTTATCGAGAAGAAGCCCGGTGACATCTATCAGATTACAAAGATGCTCGGCTACGAGGACCTTTATATCTCAATCACTCCTTCTGACGACGATATGTCGGCAAACATCGAGCTTGGCGGTTACAGCGGCGCAATGCTCCAGTTCATCGGCAGTACCGGCGATGACTACGCTTACCACGTGATTACCGATGCTAACGGTGAGGCTACAACCCTCAAGTTGACAAGAAACGAGGACGGTTCACTCTCATTCGAGGACTTTACCGTATCTTACAAGCTCTACTATGCTAACAGCTACGAGCCTCTTGCAATATTTTCAGGTGTTAAGGCTCAGAAAGAGGTATTCGACTGGGCTGGTACATACACTCTTACTGCTGATGTTGAGAGCGTAGACGGCAACGAGTATCCCGCAACATTCAACGTTGAGGTTGAGTACAACGAGGCTGCTGGCATCTACTTTGTAAAATCATTCATGGATAAGGATGTATATTCTCTTAACCAGGGTATGTTTACATTCGATGTGGCCGAGAACGGCAAGAGCGCAACAATTGCAGTTGATGCTTATTATGGTCTCTTGTTTGTATATGGAACTTTCCCCGACTATGTAATCATTAAGGACGCTGAGGGCGGTTCAAATGCGTTGAAACTCACTCTTGGTGCTGGTAACGTAGTTGCAATGGACAACTTCTCGCTCTATGCGTTGAACTATGAGACATACGCTTCAAGTGCAATGGCTGTTTACTCAAATGTGACACTTGTGAAGGTTGCAGTTGAGGAGCCCGAGACTCCCGCAGTGGATTATACTCCTACAAATACTGGTACTAAGACACGTAACGACCGTAATGTGACAGGCATTGAGCTTCTCAGCGGTGCTTTCGGTTCGTCGGCATACACACTCTCGGCAGATGAGCAGGCACAGGATTACACCGATGCAACTGCAAATGTAGTGCTCAAGGCTGCTCCTGGTGAGGAGTTGACCGTAAATGTTACCTCTACTGGTTCTTGGGTACACTTCTTCGTTTATGTTGATGTTGATGGCGACGGCTTTACTGCTGGTATCGAGGAGGGAAGCGACTTTGCTCCTACAGGCGACCTTGTAGCATACAGCTTCTACAACAACAACAGCAGCAACGACGAATATGGTTGGAACAGCGTAGGTGGTGTTGTTACAGGTGACAACCGCGACAAGCCCGCTGTCCCCGCATTCACAGCTCCCGCAGAGGCTGGTACATACCGTATGCGTATCAAGCAAGACTGGTGTAACATCGATCCTATGGGTGATGCCGACGGTAAGTTTGGCGATTTCAAGGCTAACGGTGGTCAGATTATTGACGTAATCCTTGAGGTTGCAGTGAGCGACGGCATTGAGAATGTGGTAACTGATGAGAATACTGTAATCTACGACCTCACAGGTCGCAAGGTTGAGAATATCTCGGCTAAGGGTATCTACATTGTAAACGGTAAAAAGGTAATGGTTAAGTAATCAACTGGTTACATTCATAAAAGAAGGACGCGGCTGCACATTGTGTGGCCGCGTCTGTTTTTATTTGGAGGTATATGGTGGCTTTGTCGATATTTGTGCTATCTTTGCTGGGTAGAGTGGTAAAAATGGAGGTAAGATGGAGATTGTGGAAAAGGCGCTTGCTGTGCGCGATAGCCTGGTGCAATGCAATGTGAACCCGATAGATTATTCGCTTGGTGTAGTCCGACCATATATTGGCTCGGGTGACATTAAACTTATTATACTTGGGCAGGACCCCACAGTGCGTAATTTGGCACAGCGTGCAAAGATAAAGTGCACGCTTAACCTCGACAATGAAAAAGGAGCTTTAAGGTTGTATGTAGAGCGTATTTGTGCGTCGCTTGGATTGTCGGTGAATAATGTGTATGCAACCAATGTATATAAGTATTTCTATACTTTGCCTCCTGCCGATACTATTGAAGTGCTTTCTCTTCACAAACAGCCGAATATCAGGTTGCTCGAGTATGAACTGTCTCTTTTGGAAAGGTGTCCTGTCGTTACCTTGGGAGAGCCTGTACTTCAGTTGCTTTGTGGTGAGGAGTGTAAGGTGCGTTACTTTTGGGGATACGATGATGCAGCTTTCCATCATATTGCGGCAGAGGAGAATATCTTGCGGCGTCCTCTTTTTGTTTTTCCCCATCAACCGAGTATGCGTAAACGGTTCTACAAAGATAATTTCGATGCATATTTGCAGTATATGCGCCGATTCTTGTAATACGCGTTGTTGTCTTTGATAGCTGTGCTTCTGTTCTTTGTTAGTGAAGAAAGTGGAGTGTTCGGTCAATTGGCTTTTTTTAGCAGCTTTATCATTGCACTGGCCGCACGGCCCGATGCGTCGGGCTCACCCAGAATGTCTATGATGCGGTCGTACTCGTTAAGCATAGTGCGTCGCGCAGGTGTATCGCCTAGCAACAGGCCAATCTCCTTTTCTACGTTAGCCTGTGTCATATCTGCTGCCACAAGCTCGCGCACAACCTCACTGCCAGCTATGAGGTTTACAAGTGATACATATTTTACCTTAAGGAAGTGCCGCTTGAGCCAAGAGTAGAGCTTGGGCATAGGGGTCGCGTAGCATACAACCTGTGGCACGCGAAACAGTGCAGTCTCGAGTGTTGCCGTTCCCGATGTTACAAGGGCGGCGTGCGAGTGCTTGAGCAGCTTGTATGTGCTGCCGTAGAGAATCTTTACATTGTTGTTTATATAAGGAGCGTAGAAATCCTTGTCTATTCCAGGTGCGCCTGCTATGACGGGTTGGTAATCGGGGTAGTGTCTCATTGCCTCAAGCATCATCGGTAGGTTGCTCTCAATCTCCTGTTTGCGGCTGCCGGCGAGCAATGCCACGATGGGCTTGTCGGCAAGGTTGTTGGCTTTGAGGAATTGTGGACGTGTCTCCCCGTCGCTCTTGAGGAAGGCATCTACTGCGTCCACGCAAGGGTTGCCTATGTAGTGTATCCTGTAGTTGTGCTTGGCAAAGAAGTCTACCTCAAAGGGTAGTATAGAGAAGAGTTCGTCCACGTCGCGGCGGATATTCTTTATACGGTACTCTTTCCACGCCCATATTTTGGGCGATATGTAGTAGTATATGGGAATTCTTGTGTTTTTGCGTATGTACTCGGCTATGGAGAGGTTGAAGCCTGGGTAGTCCACCAGAATAAGTACATCGGGCTGCCACGCTACAATGTCGTGTTTGCAGCGCTTCATATTGCTTAGTATGGTGCGTAGGTGCAAGAGTACGGGAATAAAGCCCATATAGGCAAGCTCGCGGTAGTGCTTTACGCGCTCTCCACCTACAGCTGTCATAAGGTCGCCGCCAAAGAAACGGAACTGAGCCTCGCTGTCTCTCTCTCTTATTGCTTTCATCAGGTTCGAAGCGTGAAGGTCGCCCGATGCTTCACCCACTATAAGATAATATTTCATAGCCGAGTATCTGCTTTTGTTGTGTGTTTATGTGTGTTTACTGTTCGGGGTGTATATCCCACTCCTTGAGCTCGTCGAGGAGCTTATAGTCGGTAAAGTCGATGCGTGTGGGGGTTATTGTGGCGTAGTTGTTGTCGAGTGCTACGCGGTCGGCATCGGCGCTTGTGTCGCAGCATTCGAAACTACCTGTGAGCCAGTACCAGTTTCCTCCGCGCGGGTGGGTGTGTCCCTCCCATTCGTTTATCCACTGTCCGTTGGCCTGACGGCATACCTTTATTCCTGCATATTGAGGCGAATCGGGGAAATTAACGTTGAGGCAACTGCCGTAGGGCAGGCCTTTATCGAGTACATTGCGCACAATTGAGCGTATGTAGGGCAGTGTGGGTGAAAAGTCGGCATCCTCGTCGTGCGAGCATAGCGAGAAGGCTATTGACGGGATACCTTTCATACACCCCTCGATGACAACCCCCATCGTACCCGAATAGTGTGCGTTTACGGCCGAATTGTCGCCGTGGTTGATGCCTCCAATGATGAGTGACGGACGGCGCTCTACCACTGTGTGGCAGGCGAGTTTTATGCAGTCGCTCGGGGTACCGGTACAGGCATACACCTTGAGGCCCGGCTCTTCTGATATTTGCCATAGCTTTACTGGTATTTCGCTTGTTATTGCGCAGCCTTTGCCCGAACGTCCTGTGTGTGGCGCGACAACTATTACGTCGCCCAGTTCCACAAGGGCACGCATAAGCACATTTATACCCTTTGCAAGATAACCATCGTCGTTCGATACCAGGATAAGTGGTCTTTCATTTTTCATACTGTTGTTTTTTATTTATGGTGCGAAGATAGTTAAAAAACATCTTCCCTCCCTCTGCGACGGCAATAATCGGGGTAAAAAAATACTCTTTTGCTTTAAAATTTGTAAAATCAAATATAAACATATAAATTTACGAAGATTTTCACAAACTTGGCAAGATTAATGCCGTGGAAGAGCAAAACTTTAAAAACTAAAAATATGAGACTTTTCAAAAAACTTATCGGCTGCGCCCTTGCAGCGCTGTTTACACTTTCGGCAACAGATGCTGTTGCACAAAAAGCAGACATCAGTCCGTTGCCCCGCAACATTGAGTGGAGCGACAATAAGGCATTCGACAACAGTGTCAAGTATCGTTTGACAGGTGCCGAGAGTGCCGACAAAGATGCTGTAAGGCTCTTCGGCGAGCACTTCTCTCTCGATAAGAAAGGTGTGCGCGTGATAATCGGAGAGCGTGGCGATAAGGCTGTAAAGAAATATGCTCATCTCATACCTCAAAAGAGTGAGGGTTACTATCTAAGCGTAGAGAACGACAAGGTCATCATTGCGGGTAACGACGAGCGCGGAACATACTACGGTGTGCAGACATTCATTCAGATTGCATCGCAGCCCGAGGTTATGTGCGTGACAGTAGCCGACTATCCCAGTATAAGCGAGCGCGGACTTGTAGAGGGATACTACGGCAACCCCTACACCGAGGCAAACCGTATGGATCTTTTCAAGTTCTTTGGCGAGCAGAAGATGAACGTCTATATCTATGGTCCTAAGGACGATGTCTATCACAAGCAACTGTGGCGTGAGCCTTATCCCGAGGAGCAGGGACGTAAGATTGCCGAGTATGCAGCTGCTGCAAAGGCAAGCAAGGTGGATTTTATTTGGGCGATACACCCCGGAGTGGATATCAAATGGAACAACGCCGACAGCATCAATATCGTAAACAAACTAAAGATGATGTACGATTTGGGCATACGTACATTTGCTGTGTTCTTCGATGATATTTGGGGCGAGGGTACAAAAGCCGACAAACAGGCTGGACTTATGAACTACATTGTTCAGGAGTTGAATAAGGCGTATGACGATGTCAATCCTCTTATCATCTGTCCCACACAGTACAACAAGGGTTGGACAAGTGGCGACTACCTGAATGTGCTCGGTACACAAATGGACGAGAGCGTGCGCATAATGTGGACAGGTAACAGCGTGGTGGATATGATTGAAATGGACGATATGCAGTGGATTAACGGACAGATTAAGCGTAAGGCGTATATTTGGCTCAACTATCCTGTGACCGACTACTGTATCAACCGTATGCTTATGGGACCTACCTGGGGTAACGGTACAGATATTGCCGAGACACTTGGCGGATTTACATCTAACCCAATGGAGTATGCAATGTCGTCAAAGTTGTCTCTCTTTAGCATTGCCGATTATTGCTGGAATATGGAAAATTATGACAGCGACGCATCGTGGGAAAAGGCAATTACTTATCTTATGCCTAATAACCGCGAGGCATTCCACTTCTTCTGCGAGAATAATGTCGACCTTGGTTCTACAGCGCACGGATTGCGCCGTCCCGACGAGTCGCCCGAATTTGTTGCTGTAAAGAAAGAATACGATGCTTATATGGCTGCAAATGAAACAGCAAAAGCTATTGCTGTGATGCGTGCGCAGATGACGAAGTTTGCAAATACTGCACTCACATTGATGTATGCCGATGAGGCTCCCGAACTTATAGAAGAGCTCAATCCCTGGTTGGAGTCTATGAAATATGTAGGTATGCGTGGTGAGGCGATAATGGATATGTACACTGCGCTCGAGAATGGTGACCCCTATTCGTTTGTGGCAAATTACCTGCGTCATCAAGAGTATTACAATGCTCAAGAGGCGCTCCGTTCGCGTCAGTTCGAGGGTACACTCAAATGGGCCAAGCCCGAGGTTGCTATGGTACACGTGAATCCTTTCCTCAAGACTACGCTTGCAACACTCATCACTCTCTACAAGAACAAGTACAGCTACCGCACCGATATATTCCCTGCACAGGAGGTTGAGAATGGTATCTACTTTATAATGTGCAACGGAAAATATCTCACCAACAGCACTCCTAACGTATCGCGCAGCGTGCCCGAGCTACTCGACAAACGCGACGATGTACGTCCTCAGAGACAGGAGTGGAGCGTTACACTCGACCCCGAGACCGGACGCTACAAGATTGTGAATGTTGAGGACAGCCGCTATCTTAACGAGTATGCACGTTTCAGTGCGGGCAGCAGCAATCCCTACGATGCCAATTGGCACACATTCTCAATCCTGCGTATGGCAAATGGCAAGTACAGCATTCAGAATGGCGGTAACGGAGGCAATAAATTCTGGACAGTAGAGGAGAATCACATTATTCAGGGTACAAACAGTCTTGAGCCCTCGGAGTTTATATTCGAGCTTGTTCCTGTGTCGGGCGGTGCGTCAGTTCCTTTGTTCCAGGAAGGTGCTACATACTACATCAGGAGCAACGGCAAGTACTTGACAAACGTTAATCCTGGTGGCAAGGGGGGTACTCCCGTGTTCCAGGAGACATCGGCTCCTGGTGCGGCTCAGGAGTGGGCTATTTCTCAGGATTCTGACGGAAAGGGCTTCTATAAAATCGAGAGCAAGGTCGACGGTCGATACATTAACGAGTATGCCGATTTTGGAACAAATCCCTATTCGCCGGTTTGGAATACATATCTAATCCTTGTGAAAGACGGTAAATATTCTATCCAAACATCGCAGGAGGCAGGGCGTAATTTTTGGAACGTGAATGTAGACAGACTATCGCAGGATAACAGTGTATCGCGTTCGCAGAGTTATGTGATTGAGATTATCAAGAAATAAATCGAGGTATAAGCGTAAGCTGCCAACCCCAAAATATTCAAGGATAATGTATATTGTGTTGCCCGATGCTCATAACATCGGGTAACACAATTTAAGAAAGCTTGTCAATAACCTGTTCATAAGTAAATGTAAAATAACAGAATATTATACGTTTTTTATGTATCTTTGCAGAAGTTTTTTGTGCAAATAAACGAAAAAACAGGCACGAATTAAAAGTGTAGGCAGTAATATAGATGTTGGCCCAATGTTACTGTCATTACCTGAGTATTTTATAAGTGCCAAGTACTATTACAAGAAAATAAAGGATACATATATGGGAAAGATTATTGCGTTGGCAAATCAGAAGGGAGGAGTAGGAAAAACTACAACAGCCATTAACTTGGCAGCCTCACTTGCCACATTGGAGAAGAAAGTACTTGTAATTGATGCCGACCCACAGGCAAATGCCTCGTCGGGCTTGGGAATAGACATCAGGGAGATAGAAAGTTCAATCTATGAGTGTCTTATAAATAAGTCGACACCCGATGCGGCCATACATCATACTTGCATAGAGAGCCTCGATATTATCCCGTCGCATATAGACCTTGTGGGAGCCGAGATAGAGATGCTCGACCTGCCCAACCGTGAGAAGATAATGCGTGAGGCGCTTGCAGGGGTAAAGGACAGATACGACTATATTTTGATAGATTGCTCGCCCTCTTTGGGATTGATTACTGTAAACTCGCTCACAGCTGCCGACTCGGTGATAATACCCGTGCAGTGCGAGTATTTTGCCCTTGAGGGTATAAGCAAGCTGTTGAATACTATAAAGATAATAAAGTCGAACCTCAATCCCTCACTCGACATTGAAGGCTTCCTGCTTACAATGTTCAACTCGCGTCTGAGGTTGAGCAACCAAGTGTACAACGAGGTGAAGAAGCACTTCCGCGAGCTTGTGTTCGAGACTGTGATACTGCGTAACACTCGTTTGGGCGAAGCACCCAGTATGGGAATTCCTGTAATACTGTACGATGCCGAGTCTACCGGTGCTAAGAATTATCTTGCACTTGCGCACGAAATAATAAAGGGTGAAACAGAAGAATAAAGACAATAAACGGGGGATACTCCTCAAGGAATATCAATGAACAATGGCACCGAATAAGAAATTTACATTAGGACGCGGTTTGGACGCGCTTATCTCCACAGAGGCGGTACGTACATCGGGCTCGTCGTCAATAGGCGAGATTCCTCTTGAGCAGATAGAGGTGAACCCCAATCAGCCGCGACAGGATTTTGACGAGGATACATTAAGGGAACTTGCCGACTCGATTAACGAGCTTGGAGTGATACAGCCTGTCACATTGCGCAGGATAGACGAGGAGCGCTATCAGATAATTGCTGGTGAGAGACGTTTCCGTGCGTCGCAATTGGCAGGAAAGAGCACGGTGCCGGCATATATACTCGAGGCAAGTGACGAGAATACAATGGAAATGGCGCTTATAGAGAATATACAGCGCGAGGACCTTAACGCAATGGAAATTGCGCTTGCCTATCAGCGGCTTATAGAGCAGTATAACCTGTCGCAGGAGCAGTTGAGCAAGCGAGTGGGCAAGGGCAGGGCTACGATAGCCAATTTCCTGCGTCTGTTGCGTTTGCCGGCAATGGTGCAAGTTGCGCTCAAAGAAAAGAAAATAGATATGGGACACGCGCGCGCACTTCTCTCGCTCGATGACCCAGCGGCGCAGATTGCTCTCTTCAAGGAGATACTCGAAAAGGGATACTCGGTGCGTCAGGTCGAGGAGATTGTGCGCGAGAGCAAGCAGCAAGTATTGACGGGCGAGGAACCTGTGGCTGCCAAGAAGGACGATGCTCCCCGGCAGAGTGAAGTGTTTCATCAGCTGAAGAAGCAGTTGACACACTTTTTCCAGACTCCCGTACAGCTTACTTGCAATAACAAAGGTGCAGGAAAAATCAGCATAAAGTTTAAGAGTGAGGAGGAACTCGAACGCATAATAACCATTTTCGACAAACTTAACCGATAAAAGAGAATGCGAGGTATAATGAAAAAGGCGGTTGTGATGGGCGTAGCGCTGTTGTGCAGTGCTGCGGGCTTATGGGCGCAGCCGTGTATACCCCAGGCGCAGGAAACGGCACAACCCGCGGCCGCGGGTGACACACTAATGGTGCAAACGGTGCAGGCAACCGATGCTTCGGGCGCGCCCGAAGCTCCTGCCGATGACAATAGTAGGGTGGCGCAAAAGCGCAGGGCAGCGGTTGAGAAGCCCCGTTTTATGCCCGACCCCGAGAAGGCAACGTGGCTGGGTGTGGTTTTTCCTGGAGCTGGACAGATGTATAACCGCAAATATTGGAAGCTGCCCATCGTGTATGGCGGATTCATAGGCTGTCTCTATGCCTACAACTGGAATAGTCAGATGTACAGCGACTATCGCCAGGCTTACCTCGATATAATGGACGCCGACCCTAATACCGATTCGTTCAAGGACTTTTTCAGGCCTGGATACGACTTTGACAAGAACAGCGACTATCTCAAGAACGTGTTCAAGAAGAGAAAGGATCGCTATCGTCGTTGGCGCGACCTTAGTGTGTTTGCTTTTATAGGGGTGTATGCACTCTCGGTTATCGATGCATACGTGGACGCGCAGTTGGCAAATTTTGATATAGGCGATGATATAAACGTGACGTTGACACCGACGTCTTTGAATACCCCAGTCGGCAACTCCTTTGCCGACGGATACTATGGTTTGAATTTGAATATAAATTTCTAATACTATGAGAACAAGATACTTTTTGTTGTTTGTGGCATTCTCTTTGTGTAATATCCTCTATGCGAATAATGGAATTGCATTAAGAGAAGTACTACTAGCAGATACAATTGATGTGGAATATTATGGCGACTCCGAACTTGAAGAGGAGACCGATTCTGCAATAATAGACCTGTTGGACCTGGGAATTGTGACAGACAGCACCGAGGTGGGGTATGATATGCCGACAAGCCTCCTGGAGCACGCAGTGATAATGGATAGTGAGGGTGTCGAGTTTACTGTGCCATTGGGAATGAGTACGAATATCGACAGTATATTGAACAGCTGGTACACACGTACTCTGCTTGCGAGCCTCGATTGCGATGCACAGACTGTAAACCCCAAGAGCATAAGTGATACCGTCTACGCGCAGCGTCTCTATAATATCCCGTCGATAATGGAAATGACGTATAACAAGGTTGTCCGTCAATATATCGACAAATATGCGTCGAGTCGCAGCCTTGTTTCCTATCTGCTCGGAATATCACATTTCTATATGCCTATGTTCGAGGCTGCCGTGGATAAATATGGTGTGCCCCACGAATTGAAATATCTGCCGGTGATTGAGTCGGCAATGAAGCCGAGGGCAGTGTCGTACGTGGGAGCAAAGGGTTTATGGCAGTTTATGCACGGAACAGGCAAATTGTATGGTCTTAAATCGAATAACTTTATCGAGGAACGTTACGACCCGATAAAATCGACAGATGCCGCAATACGTCACTTGCGCGACCTGTACAATGCGTTCGGCGATTGGCAATTGGCGCTTGCTGCGTACAATTGCGGAGCGGGAAATGTGAAGAAGGCCATACATCGCTCGGGCGGTAAAAGGAATTTCTGGCAAATATACAGCTATCTACCCCGTGAGACACGAGGCTATGTGCCAGCATTCATTGCTGCCACTTATATAATGACATATCACAAGGAGCACGGCATTTGCCCTATGGAACCCAATACTCCAGTGGCTACCGATACTCTGCACATAAACAGAAACCTACACTTTGAACAAATATCAAGGTTGTGTAATGTGAGTATGGAGGAGCTGCGTGCCATAAACCCGCAGTATGTGCGCGATGTTATTCCTGGTGCGAGCGAGACTTGTGTGTTGCGTCTGAGGAACGAGACAATAACACGTGTTATGATGCTGGGCGATTCGCTCTACACGTACGATGAGGCCAAGTACTTTACAAAAGCCAAGGTCGACGATATGCTCAAGGAGTCGAAGAAGAACTACGACACGGGACGCAGCAATGGAAAATATATCACATACAAGGTGCGCAAGGGCGATACGCTCGGAAAGATTGCCAAAAAATATAAGGTGTCGGTAAAGAACCTTAAGAAATGGAATAACCTTAAGAATAACACAATCAAAATCGGTCGTGTTCTGAAAATATATAAATAGTCTAAGAAGCTTCTGAATTATGGAAATCGACGACAAGAGGTTAGAACAGGAAGAGGCTGCGATAAACGAGGCCTTTCAGCAGATACTCGATGTATATCTTGCATCGCAGCACCGCCGCAAAGTGGAAATCATTACCAAGGCGTTCAACTTTGCGAGACAGGCGCACAAGGGTGTGCGCCGTCAGAGTGGTGAGCCGTACATAATGCACCCTCTTGCCGTTGCCCGTATTGTGTGCGAGGAGATAGGTCTGGGTTCTACTTCGATATGTGCGGCGCTCCTGCACGACGTGGTAGAGGATACCGATTATACAGTGGAGGATATACGCAATCTCTTTGGCGAGAAGGTGGCACGCATAGTCGATGGGCTTACAAAAATTGCAGGCGGAGTATTCGGCGTGCAGGCATCGGAGCAGGCCGAGAATTTCAAGAAACTGCTGCTCACAATGAGCGAGGACATAAGGGTAATACTCATAAAGATTGCCGACCGCCTGCACAATATGCGTACACTCGAGTTTATGCCTGTGAACAAACAGTACAAAATTGCGGGTGAGACGCTTTATATATATGCTCCCATTGCATATAGGTTGGGACTGAGCAAGATAAAGACCGAACTCGAGAACCTTAGTTTCCGCTATGAGCACCCCGAGGAGTATGCACGCATCGAAAAGAAGATAGAAAAGACACAGCAGGAGCGCGATATTCTCTACAGCGAGTTTACCAACCCGATATGCGAGAAACTCGATGCAATGGGTTGCAAGTACTACATTAAGGGACGTGTGAAGTCGCCCTATTCCATTTGGAACAAGATGCAGAAGAAGCACGTTGCTTTTGAGGATATTTTCGATATACTGGCAGTGCGTATCATCTTTACTCCCCGCGACGGAGAGGACGAGAATAATGAGTGCTTCAAGATATATAATATTCTGACAAAGCTGTACACCGCTCACCCCGACCGTTTGCGCGACTGGGTGAATAAGCCCCGTGCCAACGGCTACCGTGCCCTGCACGCTACGTTTATGAGCAAGCGTGGCGAGTGGATTGAGGTGCAGATACGCAGCGAGCGAATGCACGAGGTGGCCGAGCAGGGTATTGCTGCGCATTGGAAATATAAGGCGCAGGGCGAGGATAACAGCGCCGATGAGCAGCTCGACAATTGGCTGCATACGATAAAGGAGATACTCGATGATCCGCAGCCCAATGCGCTCGACTTCCTCGATACGATAAAGCTCAACCTGTATGCAACAGAGATATTTGTCTTTACACCAAAAGGAGAGATAAAAACCGTGCCACAAAACTGTACGGCGCTCGACTTTGCATACAGCATACACACGTTCCTGGGCAATCACTGTATAGGTGCAAAGGTGAACCATCGTCTGGTACCGTTGAATCACATTCTCAATAGTGGCGACCAGGTTGAGATACTTACTTCTAACTCCCAGCACGTAGATGCTGCCTGGCTCAATTTTGCGACTACGGCAAAGGCTCGTGCCAAGATACAGGCTGCCATTCGCCGTCAGCAGAGGATAACGCAGCGTCAGGGCGAGGATATGTTGAACGAGTTCATAGAAAAGGAGGACCTGCTCAAATTCAGCAATAACATAGAGAAGGTGTGGGAGCTGCACAAGCTGAAGGGGCGCGAGGAGCTGCTCGAGGCGATAGGCAACGGAACTGTGGTGCTGGGCAGCGAGGATAAGGATGCGCTTATGGGCAACAAGAAGTTCCGTTTCCAGTTGTTCCCCTTCTTTGGCAAGAAAGAGGAGAAGAAAGAGGAAAAGGCGCAGGTGAATGCCGCACGCTTTGAGACGATTGACCGCAAGCGTCCGATAAATCTCACCGACGACAATCTGCACAGTAACTATATTATTGCCGACTGCTGCAATCCTATTCCCGGTGACGATGTGCTTGGGTATTATGACGATGAGCATCACATTGTGATACATAAGCGCAAGTGTCCTGTTGCCGACACGCTCAAGAGCAGTCACGGCGACCGCATATTGGCTGCCGACTGGGATACGCACCGTACACTCTATTTTACCGTTCCCATTATGGTTAAGGGAATAGACGGTATCGGTGTGCTCAACGAGATAACGTCGATAATATACCAGCAGCTCAATATAGGTATCCAGAAACTGACTATTGAGGGCAAGGACGGTATTTTTGAGGGTACTGTGTGGGTGAATGTGCGCGATGTGGATGAGGTGCGCACTGTTTGCGAGGCTCTCAAGAAGATGAAGAACATAAAGACTATTGCCCGAATAGATTGAGCGGTGGTTGTATGAACGTATATGTGGAGTGTCGGTAGTTCTATCGGCGCTCCGCTTTTTTTGTTTGAGCACCAAGCAGCCTGCTGCAGTTCCTGTATGTATAAGAAAAAACCGCTTCTCTTGAAGCGGTTTTTAGCTTAGTTGGGCGACAAGGACTCGAACCTTGAATGACAGGACCAGAATCTGTAGTGTTACCATTACACCATCGCCCAGGTCTTTATTGCTGATTGCGATGCAAAGATACGACAAGTTTTTTTAATAGCAAATAATTCTGAGGCTTTTTTTGAAAAAAAGATAAAAATTTTTGCCGGATTGCCCAAAATGCAGATAAATGTGAGTATCTTCGCAAAGAATTAGTAAACATAACCCATAATATTAAGCATAAATAAAGATGCCCAACAAGAATTTAAGTGCAAATGAACTCATCGGACAGATAATCGATGCTATTCAGGAGAAGAAAGGAAAAAATATAGTAGTGGCCGACCTCAAGGGTTTAGGCAGCTCTGTATGTGACTATTTTGTTATATGTACGGGAAACACCAATACACAGGTAAGCGCAATAACCGACTCTGTGTGGGAGGGACTCATTGAGAAAGTGGGTTACAAGCCCTACGCGGTAGACGGACAGCGCAACTCGCAGTGGGTAGCGATGGACTACGGCGAAGTGCTGGTGCACATCTTCCAGCCCGAGGTACGTGCCTTTTACGATATTGAGCACCTGTGGGCCGATGCTAAACTCACGGCAATACCCGACCTCGATTGATTTTTATGGTAGAAAATATGGGATAGGCGGTAGGGGGCTTTATGTTAAAGTAACTTGCTGTACTTCTTTTGACAGTCTTTAATCTGTTTAGGAAACTGTTTAAATTTCTAAAAAAAGTTATTATTATATTGGAAACCGTTATTCCGTTGTTTTTTATGTTCAAAATTGCCCGTTTTCTTCTTTCTCCCGGTTACGTAGCCCGCTACGCGCCCTCGAAAAATAATAAAACATTCCACTTTGCTTTGCGCCAAAATAGGTTGCACTCGCTGAAAAACCAGCAAGTAAACCTGCGTTTTGCTCGCTGACACTATTTTTTGACCTATAAAAAACTTAACGATATAAATTTAAACAGCTTCTAAATTTTTCTTTACCGGCTCTCGTCGATGAGCAAGTACAGTTGCTCTAACGAGTTCTTGACATTGTCGTACAGTGCCTTGCCGAATGTGCACTTGCGCTTGGGACATTCGAGTATCCTCAAACAGCATAGTGCGGCAAAATTAAGGTAATCCCAACGCCGGTGATACTGCACTTGCCCAATCTCCTCAATTAAGAACTGTGCGTGCGCATACGCTGCCTGTGCAAGCTCGGCGAGTTGCCCGTCCTTGTTCAGTTGGGCCAGGCGCTCCTCCTGTTTTTCAATTATTTCTACAAGTTGAGAACCGAAGAAATTTACATTTGTCTCATCGGCTGTTGCAATCAACAGATAAACTTTTTTATTTTCCATAGTTCAAAAAAAATAAGTGGGTTAATAATTTCCTTCTTGCAATTTCCCGACAACCTGCTTGTGTGACTGCTTCAAAAAGGGTACAGCAATCCCTGGCAGGTAATGTCATTTTTAATTTTTTTCAAGAAAATTATCGCCCTCTTTGTGAACTATGTACAAAGAATGCTATGTCTTTTTATTAGATGGAGGTAAAGTGCGTTTTCTATCATTGGGTTCTCTCTTTTATAAAACCTATAGCAGTTTTTTCACAAGCCCGAACATACGGTAGGGCATATAACGGAACGGAAGGTCGAGCCACGTGGGGGTTGTCACCACCGAGCGTATGTGCGAGAAGGCCTTGAAACTCTCCTCGCCGTGGTATTGTCCCAGTCCCGAGTTCCCTACGCCGCCAAAGGGAATATTCTCGTTGGCAATGTGCATCACAGTGTCGTTTATGCAGGCACCGCCCGACGATGTGAGGCGCAACACCTTGCGTCCCTCGGAACTTTTACCGAAATAATATAGCGCAAGCGGCTTCTCTCTGCTGCGTACAAATTCAATGGCGTCACTCTGCTTGTCGAATGTGAGCATAGGGAGCAGAGGACCGAAAATCTCCTCTTGCATTATGGGCGACTCGGCCGATACGTTGTCAATGAGGGTGGGGGCAATGTAGCGCTCTGCAGCATCGCACTCGCCGCCAGTGACAATATCTGCTTCCTTCAGGTAGCCTGCAAGGCGCTCGAATGCCTTGTCGTTCACAATGCGTGCATAGTGCCTGCTCTTTTTAATATCGTTGCCGTGTAGTTTCTGTAGTTCGCGTTTGAAGGCATCGACGAATCTCTCCTTGCACGAACGGTGAATGAGCAGATAGTCGGGTGCAATGCAGGTCTGTCCGGCGTTGAGGGTCTTTCCCCACGCAATGCGCCGTGCTGCAATTCCTATATTTGCATCGGCATCGACTATGCAGGGACTTTTACCGCCCAATTCAAGAACAACGGGGGTAAGATGCTCGGCTGCTGCCTTCATCACGCTTTTTCCCAATGAAGGGCTTCCTGTGAAGAAAATTATATCGTGACGCATTGCGAGCAGGGCGTTGTTGGTGTCGCGGTTGCCTTGTACAAGGGCAATATAGTTGCTGTCGAACGTGCTGCTTATCATTTTCTCAATCACCGTCGACACGTTGGGAACGTAGGGCGATGCCTTGAGTATCGCGGTGCAGCCCGACGATATTGCGCCCACCAGAGGATTGAGGAGCAACTGCACAGGATAGTTCCACGGCGATATTATAAGCGCGCAGCCAAGCGGCTCGCTCATCGTGTAGCTGCCCGACGGCATCATTTTAAGGGGAGTGCGGGCGCGCTTGCGTCCCGACCATTTCCTCAGGTTGGCAATATGGTTCTTTATCTCTCCTTCCACTATGCTCAGCTCGGTGAGTATGGCCTCTTCCTCGCTCTTGTGAAGGTCGTTCCACAGAGCCTCGCACAGCGGACGCTGCCACTGCTGTATTGCCTGCCGAAGTTTTTTCAACTGCTTGCGTCTAAAGTCTGTCTCCAGCGTTGCGCCGCTTGCAAAGAACTGTTGCTGTGCTTCCTTTATCTCTTTAATCTTTTCTTGTGGTGTATTTACTATTCTCATATTTTACGGCCTGTAAAGTGGTCCATCGCGTGGAATATTCCAACGACTTCACCAAAGATATAATCAAAAATCGAGGTGGGCAACAGTGCCTGGCAAAAGCGTATGAAATGGTAGCCGAAGGGCAACCCCTTGAAGTCGCGGTTGTTCTCAATTGCCTGCAATATCTTTTTTGCAGTGGGCTCGGGCTTGAGGATTGGGAATATGCGCGACTTTACCCCGTCGAACATTCCCGTGTTTATGAAGTAGGGTGCTACGGTGCTTATCCGTACTTTGCTTTTCATCTGCTTGAGCTCAATGCGCACCGAGTCGCTCCAGCCTATCATTGCCCATTTGCTCGCCGCATATACCGACATCCTGGGGTTTGAAATCATTCCTGCTGCCGATGCTATATTGCATATATGTCCGTGGTTGCGTGCAATCATCTGTGGCAGTGCCTGTAGTGATATTGTCATAGGAGCAGTGGCGTTTATCTCCATTGTGCGCTCAATCTCGCTTATGCTCAGCTTGTCGAATGTGCTGTTGCTTGTAACGACTCCTGCATTGTTTATCAGTATATCTACATTACCGCACTCTTGCACGGTACGCCCGAAGCACTCTTCTACGCTCTTGCTGTCCGAGATGTCTATCCTGTAGCCTTTGACGTCTCCTTTTCCTCTTAACTCATCTATCGTCTCTTTTATTCCTTGTTCGTTGATGTCCCAAATAACAAGTTTGCGTGCTCCCTTCTCCAGCACCATACGTCCCATAATGCGGCCTATGCCCGATGCGCCGCCGGTGATAAGCACGCAGCTTCCTTTAATCTGTGTCATTTTCTCTGTTCAAAATAATCGTTTCTGTTTTGAAATAAACTACAAATATTCATAAAGTGCGACAAAGGTAGGAAAAAAAGGATAACATTTCCAAATTAATTGCACAAAATATTAAAAATGTGCATTTGTTATTTTGTGGTATTATAAGGCATTCCCTTTATTTTCTCAATAGGGAAGCTCGCTTCGAGCATACCGCTTATTATTGTGTCGCGTGACGAGCTGCTCTGATAGGGGTAGAGCTCGAACAGTGGCATTACAGATGCAAAATGCTCCATAATTTGCGACTGAATATTCTCATACTCCTTCCAGTCGGTAGTATCGGTAAAGCAGTAGAACTGTAAGGGCAGGCCGTTGCTTGTAGGCTCCAGTGTGCGCACCATTATGAGCATATCCTTTCTTATGCGGGGGTGGTTGCGCAGATATTTGTCGGCATATAAACGGAACAGCCCTACATTTGTGTCGATGCTCTCCGAGTTGGGCTCGAGGTTCTCCTTACCATACTCGCTGATGAAATTGAGTAGTTTATCCCCCTTGCTCAGAATTCTGTCAATGAATTCCTTATCGCAAGGGTATATGTTGTTCAGTTTAACCACGTATCCGCGGGCGATGCGCCGTCCTCCGCTTTCTTTCATTCCCCGCCAATTAATGAAACTCTCGTTAATAAGAGTATATGGTGGTATTGTTGCCATTGTATTGTCAAAATTGCGCACCTTGACTATTGTGAGCGAGATGTCATATACAATGCCGTTTATGGCGCTCCCGGGCATCTCTATCCAGTCGCCGATGCGTATCATATCATTCTCCAGGAGCAGGTATCCGCCCACAAAGCCCATTATGCTGTCTTTTGTAATTAGCATAAGCACGGCTGCAAATGCTCCGAGTCCCCCGATAAGGTACAGAGGCGATTTGTTTGTGAGTATAGATATTGCAATTATTGCCATCAGTATGTAGACGATGATTCTTGCAATCTGCACAAGTCCCTTTATGGGGCGGTTGTGGTAGCGGCTGTTGTTGAATACCGTTTCACCTATGACCGTGATGAGGCTGTTAACAGAGATGGTGAGCGTAAAGGCAAAATAGAGCCACACAATCTTTTCGCAGTAGCGGAACAGTGTGCTGTTGCTGTCAAAAGCAAGGGGCAGCAGGGCAAGCATCATTACAGGAGGAATGATGTGCGAGTGCCTACGTATTGCATTGTGCTCCGACATTTTTTTGAGGAAAGTGTAGCTGTGCAGACGCAGGAGCCGTTTGAGCACAAGTTGTGCAAGGCGATAAATAACCTCGGCAATGAGGAAGGATACAGCCGCTATTATAGCGATGTATATGAACGGTTCTGCCCAGTCTGCCCATTTGTCCGATGTTCCCGAGTGTGCAAGCAGCATTTTTATCCATTGCCCAATGCCGCCTGAGAGTATTATTGTGTTCATTTACGCACTGTTTATATATTGTGAACATATTATGCGTCCCGAGTGTTCAGCCTGTGCAATTTGCAGGTGAGGTAATTATTTCTCCTTGTCCACGTATAATTTATGCACAAATGATAGTGTTGTATTTTACTTTTGCGTAAGTTTGCACAATGGTAGACAACTGCAATTCTGTGTAGCTGTCGATGTATAGGAACAATTATTAATGACAGATGATGAAGGAAGGACTTATTTATACAAGTACGGTCAATGTTACCGAGGAGAATTGTGCGCAGAGTGTAGGGTCGGGTAGTCTTATGGTTTTTGCTACCCCTTCGCTCGCAGCTGTTATGGAGAACGCTGCAATGATGGCTGTTGCCGACTGTCTGCCCGAAGACTCCACTACCGTCGGTGGCGAAATTTCCATAAAGCACCTGCGTCCGTCGGCTGTAGGTGAGGTTGTAAGCGCAACTGCAAAGCTTGTGCAGGTCGATGGCCGCCGACTGGTCTATGAGCTGTCGGCAAGCGACAGCAAGGGCGTGATAGGCGAGGGGACGCACACACGCTTTATTGTGAATATAGAGAAATTTATGTCTAAGCTATAAAAGCGGTTTTCTTTTTGGCTTTTCTTCAGCCCAGCAATGTTAGCATTAACATCCTTCGCCATCGCGTCAATCTCTTTTTTGTAAAGATTGTTGATAACTCCTCAGTCAGCAAGCTGACAGCGGGCTCTCCCTCTTGAAGAGGGAAATCTTGTGCAAACGAGTTAGAACCAAGCTTGCTTGGGTTCTTACAGCGAGTGCAGCCAAGTTTCGCCAACGGCAAATACGGCTTTAGCCGG
>JAFZIA010000082.1 GCA_017554605.1 Bacteroidaceae bacterium | reverse complement strand
TTTTATTATTTTTCGAGGGCGCGTAGCGGGCTACGTAACCGAGAGAAAGAAGAAAACGGGCAGTTTTGAACATAAAAAACAACGAAATAACGGCTTCCAATATAATAATAACTTTTTTTAGAAATTTAAACAGCTTCTTAGTTTACGGTAGGTTCTTCTTGGGGTTGGCTTGTGGTCTCCTGTGCCTGGGCCTGCTCCTTGGCTGCTGCCATTGCCTTGCTGCGGCTCTTTAGCTGCTCGAGCTCGTGGGCGCTGCGGCTGTAGGTGGGCTGGCTGTCGACGGTCGATACAAAATCCTCATCGAACATCTCGTCGCCGGTGAAGATGTAGACGCGGTAGTCCTGCTTGTAGAAGACGTTGGCCATTTGCTGGAGCTCCTCTTCTTCGGCTTCTATCTTCTTCTGCTCTTCGCGTGTGGCTGCAACCTGTTCATCTTCCTGTTTCTTTATAACGGGCTCCATACCCGGAATGTTCTTCATTCCAAAGCCTGTGGCAAGTACTGTCACCTTCACGTCGCCGTCGCGCAGGGAGTGGTCCTCGCTCACGCCCCATATTACCTCGATGTACTCCTCGGAGAATTTGCGCATAAAGCTCTCAATCTCCTCCATTTCGGCTACCATTATGGGGGAGTTGGGGTTCTCGTATATGTTGAAGAGTATTTTTTTGGATTTGTATATGTCGTTGTCGTTGAGCAGGGGCGAGTGCAGTGCCTTGCGGAAGGCTTTTGCCACGCGCTGTTCGCCCGACTCGCAGCCGTAGCTCATAATTGCCACTCCGCCGTCCTTGAGCACTTTCTTCACGTCGCGGAAGTCGAGGTTGATGGTTCCGCGTGCGGTGATAATCTCGGCTATGCTCTTTGTGGCGGTGGTGAGCACCTCGTCCACTTTCTTGAATCCTGCCTTCAGCGTGAGTTCGGGGTAGATGCTCAGCAGGCGCTGGTTGTTTATCACAAGCAGCGCGTCGACGTGCTTGGCAATCTCGGTCACTCCTTTCAGGGCCTGCTTGATTTTTCCGCCAAGCTCAAAGCGGAAGGGGATTGTCACGATGCCCACCGTGAGCATTCCTTTTTCCTTGGCTATCTGCGCTACGATGGGTGATGCGCCTGTTCCTGTTCCTCCACCCATTCCTGCGGTGATGAACACCATCTTTGTACCGTCGTCAAAGAGGGCTTCTATCTGCTCCTTGCTCTCAAGGGCGGCAGCTCGGGCAACGGCGGGGTCGTTGCCTGCTCCCAGTCCTTCGGTTGTCTTGTCGCCCAACTGTATTTTTACCGAGATTGGCGAGTCGTTGAGTGCCTGAAGGTCGGTGTTGCATATTGCAAACGATACATTGTGCACTCCCTCCTTATACATATTCTTTACGGCGTTGCTACCGCCACCGCCCACGCCGATAATCTTTATTATGCGCTGTGTGCCTTTGGAAATGGCGAACGGGAGCAGCTCGCTGCCGATATTTTCTGTTTCGTTCATAGTTGTGCTTGTT
Organism: Bacteroidaceae bacterium; assembly: GCA_017554605.1. Lineage (GTDB taxonomy): Bacteria > Bacteroidota > Bacteroidia > Bacteroidales > Bacteroidaceae > HGM04593. Next base: position 33,960 of record JAFZIA010000082.1, on the reverse strand, counting down.
TGTTCGTTACAGTTCGTCGTTGTCTCTCTCGTCTCTGCTGCTCTCGTCGCTTGTGACTTCGCCGCTCCACCAGTCGTCGAATAAGCTTTTTATGGCTTCTATCGGGTTTTTCTTGTTGCGGCCCTTGCCGGTGTCGCTTGGCGTGTCTATGACGTTCTCTTCGGTTGTGCCTCCGGTTGTCTCCCCGGGGGCTTTTGTGACGGGTGTTTCTGTTGTTGCCTCTTCTTCTGCTTCTTCTTCATCGGGGCTCTCTTTGATAGCAGCAGTTCTCTCTGTGGTGGTTGCCATTGCCTGTGCTGCGGCTTCCTCGTGTGTGGTATTTGTCCTGAAAAGGTCCTCGGGGACTATTGCATCTGCTGGAGCTATAACCTCTTCGTCGCAGCAGTTTATTGTGCCTTTGCTCAGCAGGCCGAACAGTGTGGGGGTGATGTTTCCCGTTGTTATTGGAAGATTGTTGTCGTTGTTGTATGGGGTTTGTATGTCGTTGGCTATGCGGAACTTGTAGTTGGGCAGATTCTCCTCTATTATGGCGTGTATGTTCTTGAGCTTGGTGCCTCCGCCTGTGAATATGATGCGGCCGATATTGTAGCCCGAATTCTCAATCTGGTACTGTACGTTCTTGAGTATCTCAAGCATTCGTCCCGATATGATGTTGTTTATCTGTTCGGGGGTCAACGGCGAACTGCTGTCGGGGGCGGAGTTGTAGCCCTTGAATATCTTAATCTGTTCGGCGTCGTTGTAGCTTATCTGTTCCGAGCATATATCCTTTGTGATGTTTGCGCTTCCTATGGGAATTACTGTAAGCTTGCGCAGCATCTTGCCCGAGTATATTGCTACGGTTGTTGTCTCGGCTCCAATGTTCACCAATGCCGAGCCGCAGTTCATCTCCTCTTCGTTCAGTATGAACTCTGCTTCGAGACGTGCGGTGTTCGAACTGCCTGCAATCTCTATCTCGGCTGTTGCGAAGCTCTCCTCGAGCTGGCGCATATACTGCTCCTTTACTATTATGTTCAGGTAGTTGCACTCTATGCTCATTGTGGGTGTGCCTATGGGCTGGGTGCTTGTGTCGCCGTTGAGCTTGTATTCCTGGGGCACCACCTGCAGCTTCTTGTAGCCTGCCGGCACCTTGAATGCCGGCTCGTTCTCCGAGAGCATCTCCTGTATTATTTCGGGCGTCACTTTTGTAAAGGTGTCGAAGGACTTTACTACCTTTGAGGCAATGGAGTGTGTGGACATACTGCTGAATGATATGTATGCCTTCTTTATATGTATGTTCTCCATCTGGCTCTCGAGGCGGTTTATGATGCTGTTGAGGCTCTTGCTCGCTTCGTCGACGTTGCGTATCACTCCTTTGGTTACGTAGCTGTTCGAGGCTTCGCTTGCGTAGGCCAGAATCCTTATTCCCGACACGGTGTGCATTCCCACCACGCCCGAGATTTTTGATGAACCTATTTCTATTGCTGCTATATATTCGTTCTTTGCCATTTGGTGCTATCTTTTGGTTCCGATTACTTTGTTGTCAAACTCTATGTTCAGCTTGGAGTATTTGTTCCAGCCTATTTTGTTGAGTCCTTTCTGATAAAAGGCCATCAGCTTGTCAAGTTTTACCTTGATGTTGCTCAGTTCGCCCAATTCTATAATGTGGTTGCCGATGCGCGGCACAAGTATTATCTCTTTCTTCGAGGTAAAGTGTATCTGCTCTATCTGTTCGTTCCAGAAGCGTGTGCCCTGCAGGAAGCGGGCAATCGTGAGCAGCTCCTCCTTGGCCATATTCCTGTCGATGTTGCCGCTTGCGACAGGAAGATACAATGCGCTCTGTACTCCTTCTATAATATCGCCGTTGTTGTCTATGAGGTAGTGCTCTCCATTGTTGGCGAAAACCTGCATCACGGGCTTCTTGCATTTTATGTCGATGCCTACCGTGGCGTTGTGTGTCTTGTAGCATTGGCATCGTGCAATTACCGACAGGCCGTCGAGCACCTCCTCTATTTGCGAACAGTCTATCGAGCTCATAGCCTTGTTCCCGGGGTAGAGGTTCTTGCTCTTGAGCAGTCTCTCTATCTCGTCTGTTGTTATGCTGCTGTATCCATAGTCGGATATGCTTATGCTCACTCCTTGGCATATATCCTCCTTTTCGCTACAGCCGAGGTATATTGTAGCGAACAGGATGTAGCAGCCGAGCAATGCGGCTACAGAGATTGCGATTGTCTTTCTTAGCATATTTGTTACTTTGCTGCTGCCGTTAACGGTTCTTCAATATTTCTGCCATTCGGGGCACGTCGTTCTCTATGTCGCCTGCTCCCAGCGATACTAGTACCTGAAAATCGTTCTTCCTTGCCTCGACGATTGAGAGTACCTCGCTGCGGCTGCACATTGTCTTCTCCACGTCGGGTGCGAGCAGGTCGAATATGAGCCTGCTTGTAACTCCGGGCATCGGTTCTTCGCGTGCGGGGTATATCTCGGTGAGGATTACCTCGTCGAAGAGCGAGAGGCTGCGTGCGAATTCCTTGTAAAAGTCGGCTGTGCGGCTGAAGAGGTGCGGCTGGAATATCACGCTTATCTTCCTGTCGCTGTAGAGTGCCTTCATCGACTCGGCACAGGCCTTTATTTCGTCGGGGTGGTGGGCGTAGTCGCTCAACAGTACCAGCGAGTCGTCCTTTATGTGAAAGTCGAAGCGGCGGTCGGCACCTGCGAAGCTCTTCATTCCCTGGCGTATCTCGTCGTCTGTGGCACCGCATATCTGCGCCATTGCCATAGATGCTATCCCGTTGTCTATGTTTATGCTCACGGGTACTCCAAGCTCAACGTCCTTGATGTCGCCAAAAGGTGAGCAGTAGTCGAATATTATCGTTCCGCCGCCAATGCGTATGTTCCTGGCGTGGAAGTCGCCGCTGTGGCGTCCGTAGGTGTAGCACTTCACTCCCTGCTGTGTGCGCGGCTCAACCTCCAGACCTTCGTGCATAATGAGGTATCCGTCGGGGCGTATGAGCTCTGTGAACTGGGCAAAGGCCTCGAGGTAGTTCTCTTTGTTGCCATAAATGTCTAAATGGTCGGGGTCGGCGCTGGTGATGGCTGCAACGTAGGGGGTGAGCTGCAGGAAGGAACGGTCGTACTCGTCGGCCTCAATGACCACAAGGTCGCTCTTGTCCGTTACTATGAGGTTGCTCTTGTAGTTCTTTGATATGCCTCCCAAAAAGGCTGCGCAGTCGACGTGGGACTGGTGCAGCAGATGGGCTGTCATAGTGGAGGTCGTTGTCTTTCCGTGTGTGCCGGCTGCGCATACGCCGCGTCTGTCGCGTGTGATTATTCCAAGCACCTCGGCGCGTTTCTTTATTGCGAAGCCTTTGTTGCGGAAATATTCCCACTCCTTGTGTCCCTTGGGTATTGCGGGGGTGTACACCACAAGGGTGCTCTCCTTGTCGCGGCACTCCTGGGGAATGGCGGCGGTGTCCTCCTCGAAATGTAGCTGCGCTCCCTCTTCAATGAGGCGCGAGGTTAGTTCGCTGGGTGTGCGGTCGTAGCCTGCCACAACCTTTCCCTCGCGCAGGAAGTAACGTACAAGGGCGCTCATTCCAATGCCGCCTGCTCCCAGAAAATATACCGATTTTATATTCTTGAGTTCCATCTTATCTGATATTCTCTTTTTTGCGTCGTGTCTCTTTCTCTATGTATGCGTCGGCGAGCATCAGCACCTCGTCGGCTATGAGCTGTGCGGCGTTGGGCTTTGCCAGTTTGAGTATATTCTCGCTCAGGCTGCCCAGCTTGTCTGCGTCCTTCACTGTTGCAATGGCTGTGGGCAGAAGCTCGCTCTTGGCCTTTACGTCGGCAACGTGTATGGCTGCCCCGATGTTCACGAGTGCCATTGCATTTTTTGTCTGATGGTCCTCGGATACGTTGGGCGAGGGTACAAGAATAACGGGCTTGCCGAGCAGCGCGAACTCCGAGATTGAGCCGGCTCCGGCACGTGACACCACAAGGTCGGCTGCGCTCAGCGCGTTTGCCATATTCGATACAAAGTCGGTTACGGTGAGGTTCTTGGGCTTGCCCATCTTGTTTACTCTGTGGCACATCTCCTCGTAGTATATCTTGCCCGTTTGCCAGATGAACTGTATGTCGCTGTTCTTGCTTATCATATCAATGTTGGCAAGGACGCTCTCGTTCATACTCCTTGCTCCCAGGCTGCCGCCCACAATGAGCACGCAGCGTTTGGCGGGGTCGAGCTTCATTGCTGCCATTGCAGCCTCGCGGCTGTTGCGCATCTCCAGGAGGCTGCTGCGTACGGGGTTGCCCGTGAACTTAATCTTCTCGTGGGGGAAGAAACGCTCCATTCCGTCGTATGCCACGCATATCATCTTGGCCTTGCGCGAGAGAATCTTGTTTGTCACTCCTGCGTATGAGTTCTGCTCCTGTATGAGGGTGGGGATATTGAGGCTTGCGGCCATCTTAAGTGTGGGGCCGCTGGCGTATCCGCCCACTCCCACCGCAACCTGTGGGGCAAACTCCTTAATTATTTTCTTTGCCATCATCTGGCTCTTGAGAATGAGCCACAGTACTTTTATGTTCTTCCACCAGCGCTTGCGGTCGAATCCCGCAATGGGCAGTCCCACTATGTTGTATCCTGCTTCGGGGACGCGCTGCATCTCCATTCTGTTGTCTGCTCCCACGAAAAGTATTTCGGCGTCAGGCTGCTTGCTGCGTATGGCATCGGCAATTGACAATGCGGGGAATATGTGTCCGCCTGTTCCGCCGCCGCTTATGATGATTCTGTACTTCTTTTCCATAGTATTATGTCTTTTAGTTTGTTTGTGTTTCCTGTGTGTCTGTAGTCTCTTTGGTGGTCTCCCTGTTCTGCCTTCTTACATATTTGCTTACGCATTGTATTATTCCTATGTATGTGCAGTTTATGATGAACGACGTTCCGCCCTGGCTTATGAGCGGGAGTGGCTGGCCCGAAACGAAAGTTGTTACGGATATTGTCATGTGCATCATTGCCTGAATGCATATAAGCACTCCCAGTCCTGTCACAAGGAAGATGGCGTAGGGGTCGTCGCAGTCACGGGCTATCACTCCGCAACGGTAGAGCAGCGTAAGGTACAGAATTATTGTGAATATTCCTCCCAGCAGTCCCAATTCTTCGAGTATTATTGAGAAAATGAAGTCGTTGTAGGCGTGGGGGATAAAGTCGCGGCGTACGGAGTTTCCCGGTCCGCGGCCTGTTACGCCGCCCTCGGAAATAGCGACTTTCGAGTAGACAAGCTGCTCGTTGCCCGATATTACAACGTCGTCGGCGTCCTGTATCTTGAAGGAGTCTGTTCCGTCTACTATGCGGTGCTTCCAGGTGACAATCTTGCTGCCTATGGAGCCGTATTCCTTGAACTCCTCGGGTACCATATGCAAAAGCAGGATACCCGAAATTGCGAATGCGGCAAGTGTGCCCGTAAGGAGTAGCAGGTGCTTCCAGTTCACGTTGCCGAATATCATCATAAGGAAGGCTACTGCCGCTATTATGATGACAGTGGAGAGGTTCTCGGTGAAGATGAATGCGCAGGGTATCGCTACGCATACGATAATGGAACGCATTGTGTAGTCGCCCTCGCGGTTGTCGCCTTTCAGCTTTTTGCTTATCAGTGCCAATGCCGAGTCCCACGACAGGTATGTGCGCTCACCCTCCATCGCTTTTGTCAGAATGAGTGCAATGAGCATTACCACGCCCAGCTTCACTATCTCGAAGTGCTGGAACTGTACTCCGAAGATGTATATCCAGCGCCGGCTCACGTTGATTGACACTCCGTTGAACAGTGCGTATATGAGCATTGCTATCCCGGCAAGATACACCCACTTTGTAGATGACTTTATCCATTCTATCTTGAATGTATGTACAAGCCAGGCTACAATAACGCCGCCGGCGATGAATTTGCCGTGCGTGATTATCGGCGACCAGAAACTTGTGTTGAAGGTCTTGCTGCTGCTTGCACTGAATACCTCTATCAGTGAAAGTATGCACAGGGTAAAGAAGATGCACCACACGATGCGGTCTCCCTTGAACAGCTTTGTTATATTCCCGATGCTCATTGTTGCTCTGTTGTTGACTTTAGTTTAAGAACCGATTCCTTGAACTGCCTGCCTCTGTCCTCGTAGCTCTTGAAGAGGTCGAAGCTTGCGCAGCAGGGGCTCAGGAGTACTGTCTCCCCGCTCTTTGCCAGTTGTGCGGCCTGTTGCACGCACTCGTCGGCAGATGTCACGTCTACGGTGGGAATGCCGAAGCTGTCGAAGAATGAGTGCAGCTTGCTGTTGTCGGCTCCAAGGAATATGAGCGCGCTGCATTTCTCGCGTACAAGGGGGGCAATCTCGCTGTAGTCGTTGCCCTTGTCCTTTCCGCCGAGTATGAGGACGGTGCTTGTCTTCATACTCTGCAGGGCATACCAGCAACTGTTGACGTTTGTTGCCTTTGAGTCGTTTATGTACTCAACGCCGTTGATGCGTGCCACTTTCTCCAGACGGTGCTCGACGCCGGTGAAGCTCTGCAGTGCCTCGCGTATGGTTTCTTTGCGTATTCCTGCCACGTTTGCCGATATTCCGGCTGCCATAGAGTTGTAGAGGTTGTGCTTGCCGGTGAGCGAGAGCTCCTCCTGCTCCATATTGAACGGGGTGGGCTCGGTAAACACTATGCGGTGCTCCTCGGTGTAGGCGGCCATTCCCTCCTGCCTTGTCTCGGCAAAGGGATAGAGCTTGCCGTGCTTGTACTTTGGCAGCTCGTTCTGTATTATGGGGTCGTCGTTCCAGTAGATGAATGCGTCCTCGGACTGCTGGTTCTGCAGTATGCGGAATTTTGCGTCGATGTAGTTCTGCATACAGTGGCCGTAGCGGTCGAGGTGGTCGGGGGTGATGTTCATAAGCACGGCCACGTTGGCGCGGAACTCGTACATATTGTCGAGCTGGAAACTGCTGAGCTCAATGATGTAGTAGTCCCTGTCGCCCTGGGCTACCTGTAGGGCGAGGCTGTTGCCTATGTTGCCCGCCAGTCCTACGTTCAGTCCGGCCTCCTTGAATATGTGGTATATGAGCGAGGTGGTGGTGGTCTTTCCGTTGCTTCCTGTTATGCACACCATCTTGGCCCTTGTGTAGCGTCCGGCAAACTCAATCTCCGATATTATGGGTATTCCGGCCTCTGCGGCGCGTGCCACCATAGGTGCGTCGTTGGGTATTCCGGGACTTTTTATTATCTCCTGTGCGTTGAGTATGAGCTCGGGTGTGTGTGTACACTCCTCCCACTGAATATTCTCTTCGTCGAGCATTGCCTTGTATTTGTCGGAAATTTTCCCGAAGTCCGATACAAATACGTCAAAGCCGAGCTTCTTGGCGAGTATGGCTGCGCCCGCTCCGCTCTCTCCTGCTCCTAATATGACTATTCTCTTTTCCATCTTTATCTTATCTTAAGTGTCATCAGGGTAAGTGCTGCCATTATTATTGTCACAATCCAGAAGCGGACTGTCACTTTTGCCTCGTGCATAGGACGTGCCGGACCTCTGAACCTGTATGTGCTTGTGGGGTCGAGGCGGTCGTCGCTTATTGTGAAGTGGTGGTGCAGCGGGGCACAACGGAACAGTCGCTGTCTCACGCCTTTCTTCTTGCCCATCTTGAAGTATGTTGTCTGCATAATTACCGACAGGTTCTCCACCACGAATGTGGCGCAGATGAATACCAGCAGTATCTCCTTGTGCAGGAGTATTGCCGCTACCGCTATTATTCCTCCTATCGTAAGGCTGCCTGTGTCGCCCATAAATACTTGTGCGGGGAACGAGTTGTACCACAGGAAGCCTATCAATGCTCCTATGAAGGCAAATGAGAAGATTACAACCTCCTCGCTGCCCGGAAGGTGCATTATGTTCAGATACTCGGCCCAGCCTACGTGGCTCGATACGTATGCAAGGATAGCGAGCGTCACGCCCATTATCGCGGCGTTTCCTGCCAGCATTCCGTCCATTCCGTCGTTAATGTTGGCTCCGTTCGATACTGCAGTGACAATGAATATGGTTACTATCACAAAGAATACCCAGCCGGCAGCGTTGGCATACTTCCCGCAGAACGAGAATACCTTGCTGTAGTCGAAATTGTGGTTCTTTATAAAAGGTATGGTAGTCTTGTTCAGTTTCTCGGGGGTACTGCGGTGGTGCACTTCAACCACGTTGGAAGAGGTCCTCACTTCTATATTCTCTCGCATAACAGCCTGGGGGCTGAGGTACAGTGTGAGTCCTATTATGAGTCCCAGTCCAACCTGTGCAATGACTTTCACCTTGCCGGGTATCCCGTCCTTGTTCTTCTTTTTTGTCTTTATGTAGTCGTCGACGAAGCCTATTATTCCCAGCCACACGGTGGTGATGAGCAGCAGTATCATATATATGTTGCTCAATTTTCCTACAAGAAGGCAGGGGACGAGTATCGATACTATTACTATTATTCCGCCCATTGTGGGAACGCCTTTCTTGAGGTCGTTCTTGTCGATGTCGCGCAGTGTCTCCGAAATCTGGCGCTTCCTGAAGAAGCGGATAAAGTACTCTCCGAAGATGGTGGATATGAGCAGCGCCGCAATTATTGCCACAAGGGCTCTGAACGAGGTGTACCCCAACAGGCGTGCGCCGGGTATGTCGTGTTCCTGTAATATTCTGAATAGTTCGTAAAGCATAATGGTCTACAGTTTAAGAAGTTGTTTGTGAACAGCTTTTATGAATTGAAAATTTCGCTCAGTATCTCTTTGTCGTCGAAGTGGTGTCTTACACCTTTTATCTCCTGATAGTTCTCGTGTCCTTTTCCGGCCACCACTATCACGTCGCCCTTTTGTGCAAATGCGCAGGCGGTGCGTATGGCTTCCTTGCGGTCGGCAATGGAGATTACCTTCTTCATCTGTTCGGGCGTGAGTCCGGCGAGCATATCGTTTATTATGTCCTGCGGCTCTTCGAAGCGGGGGTTGTCCGATGTTATTATCACGCGGGTGCTGGCCTTTACCGCCTCTTGTGCCATAAGCGGTCGCTTGCCCTTGTCGCGGTTGCCGCCGGCTCCCACCACGGTTATTACCGAGCCTTTGCCGTGCAGCACGTCGTTCACTGTGCCGAGCACGTTCTTTATTGCGTCGGGTGTGTGGGCGTAGTCCACTATTGCCGAGTAGCCTTCCTTTGAGTGGAGGGTCTCGAAGCGGCCCGATACGGGGTGCAGTGTGCTCATTACGCGCAGTACCTCGGCGGGCTCCTTGCCCAGCTCCACTGCTGCGGCAAATATGGCAAGCAGGTTGCTCACGTTGAAGCGGCCGGTGAGCAGTGTCGAGAACTCCTGTCCGTTGAACTCGAGTATCATTCCGTCGAGGTGTGTCTCCACGATGCGTGCACGGTAGTCGCTCAGTGTGCGTGTGGAGTATTTCTTAATGTCGGCACGGGTGTTCTGTACCATCACGGGGCCGTTCCTGTCGTCGAGGTTTATGATTGCAAAGGCGTCGCGCGACAAGCCGTCGAAGAAACTCTTCTTGGCCTTGAGGTAGTTGTCCATTGTCTCGTGGAAATCTATGTGGTCGCGTGTGAGGTTGGTGAAAATTCCGCCTGCAAAGTTGAGGCCTCCCACTCGGCCTTGTACCATTGCGTGCGAGCTCACCTCCATAAATGCATATTCGCATCCCTCATCGGCCATTCTGCCCAAGAGTCCGTTGAGTGTCACTGCGTCGGGGGTGGTGTGCGTGGTGGGGTAGGCCTCTCCGCCGATGTAGTTGCACACTGTAGATATGAGTCCGCATTTGTGTCCCATACTGCCAAAGAGCCTGTAGAGCAGCGTGGCGATGGTGGTCTTTCCGTTTGTGCCTGTCACGCCCACCAGTTTCAGGCGGTCGGTGGGGTTGCCGTAGAAGGTGGTGGCAATCTTGCCCGTTATTGCCTGTGCGTCGGGTACCTGTACGTAGGCGATGCACGGATTCTGCTTCGCGGGCATTGTCTCGCATATAATGGCTGCTGCTCCGCTGTTCTCGGCAGCCTCTATATACTGATGGCCGTCTACCTGTGTGCCTCTGATGGCTATGAACAGGTAGCCTTCCTTGATGGTGCGGGAGTCTATGCTTATTCCTTTAATGTCGCTCTCTTCTTTGGGTAGTACAATGCGGGTGTATTGTATCTCTTTTATCAATGTGCCCAGTCTCATATTCTTATGGTTTTAATGTGAGTGTTATTCTTGTTCCACGCTTGGCCTTTTGTCCGGCTGTGTGGGTCTGTGATACTACTTTGCCGTATCCGTTTATGGAGACGTCGAGCCCTGCACGGTTCATAAGGAATATGGCATCCTTTGCGCCCATTCCTATCACGTTGGGGACTGTGCTCTCGCTGTATGTCGTTGTCTCTATGCTCATTACTCCTTGAGCGTCGCAGGCGAGCCTGCCCCAGCTCGGTTCGTCGGGGTCGTCGCTTATGTCAATGCCGTCTATCCTTATTCCCATCTGGTTGAGCAGATAGTGTATGGCTGTTACATTGCCGTTCTTTGCCGTGGGAAGAGGGTTGTTTACCGTGTCCTTTGCTTCGTTCAAGGGGCGGTTCTCGCTGTTTGCCATAACCTTCTCGGCAATATCCTTGAAAATCAGTGCCGAGGTGCTTCCTCCGCCTCCAATGTTGTTTATATTCTGTACAATGCAGGTGTACTCGGGGTTGTCGGCGGGGAAGAATCCGCAGAAACTGAGTACGTTGCCGTTCTTGTTGAGTGCCGTACCTGTCTTTCCTGCCAGGCGTACCTTGTCCGATTTTGCGCGGGCGCCGGTTGCCCCTTTCTCGTTCACTACGGCTATGAGCATTCTCTTGACCGATTCTATCGTTGCGGGCGAGAGCATCTGTCCGTCGAGGACCTCGGGGTCGATGGTCTCAATTATATTCCCCTCTTTGAGTATGGCTTTCACAAGGCGGGGCTTCATTCTCACTCCGTTGTTTGCAAGGGCGTTGTAGAATGTGACGATGCTCAGCGCCGTTTGCGATGTCGCGTATCCGCGGGACATTGCCTGCAGGTCGGACTTTGACCAGCCGGTGCTGCTCGGGGTACGGAACGTCGGGGTGCGCTCGCTGTCGAGTATGTGGTAGTTGGTCCTCATTCCCAGTTTCACGAGCCAGTCGGTGAATTGGGCGGGGTTGTCCTTGTAGCCGTCGTTTATTATCTGCGCCATACCTACGTTCGACGAGTTCTGTATTATCTCTGTCATTGTCTGCCAGGCACGCTTGGGGCGTGTGGCGTCGTTTATGGTGCGGCCGTGCATCTGCATCTTTCCGCCGAAGGTCCTCACCGAGTCGCTCTCCTTTACCTTGCCGTCCTCCAGGGCAATTGCCATTGCTATCGGCTTGAAGATTGAGCCGGGCTCGCGCAGGTCGCCTACTGCGTGGTTGGGTGTCACGTTGTTGGGACCCTGTGTGTATGTCTCGATGTAATTGCCGTTGTCATCGAGCGAGAGGTTCACGATTGCTTTTATATCGCCTGTCTTCACCTCCATCAGTATCACCCAGCCGGCCTTTGAGCCTTTCTCGGTGAGTCCGTTGCGCAGTGCCGTCTCACAGATGTCCTGGAGCTCCACGTTGAGTGTTGTCTGTATGTCGAGTCCGTTGGTTACGGGTATGTCTATAATCTCTTTCTGCTTCTCGGTGTGCATTATGCCGTTCTTGCCGCGCAACAGCGAGTCGTATGTCTGGTCCAGTCCGTGCATATCCACTATGGGCTCTCCGTCTTTCTTCTTGCCCAGTATGCGGTAGTCGCCCAGGGTACTGTAGGCCAGTGAGCCGAAGAATTTCTTGCGGTACATATATTTGTCCACTACAAGTCCCGAGTAGACTTTCTTGTCGGAGAGTATCGGGAGTGTCAGGGCCTGCTTGTATTGTGTGTAGGTGGCATATAGCTGGTGGTCGGGGCAAAGGGGGTATTTCCTGTAGCCGAAGCGTCCCTTCTTTCCGCTGTTCTTCTGTGCAATGCCGGCCTTGAGGTGCTTCTTGAAGTCGTCCGACGTCCATTGCGGAAAAATCTTTGCAAGACCGTCGCACATCTCCTGGAATCCGTTTTTCCACACTGAGTCCTTCTCTTCGGTCCTTGTCTTGAGCTTGTTTCCCCTGTAGTTGTAGTCCTTGAGGTTGTCAAAATCTATGTAGAAGCGGTACTTCATCATATTGCTCACCATAATTTCGCCATTGTCGCTCAATATGTCGCCTCTTTTGGGCTCAATTGTCTTGTTGTACACGATGGCCTTCTCGGCAACCTCGGACCAGAAGGACTTTTCTATGGTGATGATGGATATGATTCTTGCCACAATGAAAATAGCCCAAGCTGTAAAGACGGTGAACAAAACGAATTTGAACCGTTTTATGATGTTGTCTTTGAATGGAAACATAGCTTTTAGTTTATTTTACTGTGTAGGGTGGGTTGGTTGCAACTTTCAAATGGCTGTTGTTCTCTTTTATGTGTCTCTCTATGTTCGACTGCCTGCTCTTTTCCGACAGCTCGCTTTGCAGGGTGAGCAGTTTGTAGCGCATATCTGTCACCTGTGTCCTGAGCTCTTTTATGTGTGCAATCTCCTGGCGGGTGGCGTAGCGGTTGCTCACATAGATGAACGCATACAGTGCAATGAGCAGCAACAGGCCCGTATTCTTTATGAACAGCTCGCTCTTGAAGAACTTGCCGCTTATGAGCGAGTTGGTTATTTTGTCTATTTTTTTCTTCTTCTTTTTCATTGCTGCTATTTTTTGATTGCTATTCTTAGTTTAGCGCTTCGCGAACGGGGGTTGCTCTCCTGTTCCTGGGGTGTGGGTAGCATCACTTTCTTTGCCTCGAAGGGCGACTCGATCCTGCCAAAGAAGTCCTTTGTTATTTCGCCTTCTATGTTGCCGCTCTTCATAAAGTTCTTTACTATGCGGTCCTCGATGGAGTGGTATGTTATGACAACCAGGCGTCCTCCTGCGGGGAGCAGCTCTTTTGCCTGCTCGAGCATCTCCTTCAGGCTCTCGAGCTCCTGGTTGATTTCTATGCGCAGTGCCTGGAATATCTTGGCAAGCTCTTTCTTCTCGCGCTGCGGGGGGCAGAAGGGCTTTGAGACCTCTATGAGGTCGCTCACCTTGCGGAAGGGCTTCTGTGCTCTCTGCTTGACGATGGCCGATGCGAGCTTGCGGCTGCAGTTGAGCTCGCCGTAGAGCTTGAAGATTCTTGCGAGCTCCTCTTCGCTTGCCTCGTTCAGCAGGTCGGCTGCTGTGCGTCCCGCCCTGTTGTTCATTCGCATATCAAGGTCGGCGTCGAAGCGGAAGGAGAAGCCGCGTGTCTCGTCGTCAAAGTGGTGTCCCGACACTCCCAGGTCGGCCAGCAGGGCGTCTATCTTTTCTACGCCGTAGTAGCGCATAAAATTGTACAGAAAGCGGAAGTTGCCGCGTACAAAGGTGAAGCGCTTGTCGTCGGGGGCGTTCTTCTCGGCATCTTCGTCCTGGTCGAAACTGTACAGGTGCCCGCTGTTGTCCAGCTCTTCGAGTATCCTGCGCGAGTGTCCTCCGCCGCCGAATGTGACGTCTACGCAAATGCTGTCCTTTTCAATCTCCATTCCCTCCACGCTCTCGTTGAGCATCACCGGAGTGTGGTATACTGTCTGCTCACTCATTGTCGCCTCCTTTCTCTTTGTTCATTACTTTTTCTAATTCTGCCCCAAAATCGTCGCTGCCGGCCAGCAGGGCTTCGAGCTTGTCCTTGGCCCATATTTCTATCGTGTCGTCCATTCCGATGAAGCACACTTCCTGTCCTATGGCTGCTGTGTCGCGGAATTTCTTCTGGAGCAGTATCCTTCCGTTGCTGTCTATAGACAGTTCGTCTATGTTGGCCACGAATTTGCGGAATATCATTCTGTCGGCAGAACTCCAGCGGCTGAGTTGGCTGCTGAGTTCGTCGAGAATGGCGTTCCACGTGCTTTCGGGGTACAGTACGAGGCATTGCTGGTGCGGGTCCTGGCGCAAAATGAGCTTCTCGCAGTTCTCTGCTTGCAATATGCGGCGGAAGCAGGCAGGTATGAATACTCTGCCCTTGTTGTCTGTCCTTGCCTCTATGTTGCCCGAAAAACGCATATAATTTCTCTAAAATAGTAAAATCGTTTCAAATTTACACAATTCCCCACAATTCCCCACTATAATTATAAAATAATTTATTTATAAAGTTTTCAACAGATTGTTAATTCTTGATGCCGATGCTTATGCTGTTGAAAATAAATTTGTTGTTGCAGTTGTTACGGGCGGTGGAGATTGGTGGGGAAATGTTGCTGCCGAGCGTTGCTTTGTTGGCTGTAATTTGCCTTATTCCGTGAAAAGTTATATGTTTGCGGAGTAAAAGCGGGGACGATGCCCTGTATTGTTTTTAAAGTGACAGTCTATGAGAAAATTCTTGTTGTTTGTAAATCTTTTTCTTTTGTTGCCTGTGGCGCAGAATGCTTTTGCCCAGCGTGCGCTTGAGCGCGGGTACAGGACTTTGAGCGAGGAGCAGGCGCGCAATTATGTGGGCTTTCTGGCCGATGACCTTTTGTGTGGCAGGGAGGCCGGCTGCGAGGGCGGTTATATTGCTGCGCGCTATATAATATCTCTTCTCAAGGAGTGGGGGATAGCCTCTTTCGATAATTGCAGCTATACTCAAAGCTTCGATGCTTACGAGGTTGAGAATGAAAATGGTATAAGATGGAGGCTTGCTCCCGATTCGACGGTGCTGTCGGTTCGCAGGCTCAATAATATTCTGGCTGTGATACCCGGGAAAAACCGCGATGAATATGTTGTTGTGGGAGCACATTACGACCATTTGGGCATTGGCTGTGCTGTGGATGGCGATTCCTGTTTCAACGGCGCCGACGATAATGCTTCGGGCGTTTCGGCTGTGCTGCAGATTGCAAAGGCCATAAAAATGTCGGGTAAACAGCCCGAGCGGAGCATTGTTTTTGCCTTTTGGGACGGCGAGGAAAAAGGGCTTCTGGGCTCTACTTGTTTTGTGCAGAATTGGCAGGAAAAGGAGAAAATAAAGGCGTATGTGAACTTTGATATGGTGGGCCGGGGACCGGTTGGCAACCCTTCCTATCTGAAGTATTTCTACACGTCCTCGCACCCGCAGTTCGGCGATTGGCTGCGCGAAGATATGCGTAGGCGCGGTTTCTGCTTCACGCCCGATTATGTATCGTGGGACAAGCCCTATTCGGGCAGCGACAACGCTCCCTTTGCGCGCGCGGGCATTCCTATAGTATGGTACCACACCGAGGGGCACCCCGATTACCACGCGCCCGGCGACAGTGCCGGCAAGATTGACTATTCCAAACTGCTCGATATTACCCGCGCTGCCTATCTTTGTGTGTGGCGTATGGCCAATGAATAGCTTCTAAAAAAGCGCGCCCGTGGGCGCGCTTTTTTTAGTTTTTTAGTTGATGATGTTTATACAGTTTCCTGTGTATGGGAGGTGCGTGGCAGGAATCTGTTGAGCAATATGCAGCCTACAGTTGCAGATATTAATGAGCCGCACAGCACGCCCAATTTGGCTTGTGAGAGCAGTGCGTAGCCCTTTTCGCCTATTCCTGCATACGAGAGGTCGGCAATGAAAATGGAGACTGTTAGTCCTATTCCGCAGAGGGCGCATATTCCAATAAAGGATTTCCAGTTTGCTCCTTGTGGCAACACTACTACGCCAATTCTAACTGCAAGCCAAGAGAAAAGGAGTACTCCCACGAACTTGCCTATTACAAGTCCCGACATTACCGGTATTCCCACTCCCGAGACAATGCTGTCGAGGTTCATAGCCGAAAAGTCTATTCCCACGTTGGCAAAGGCAAAGAGCGGTATAATAACGTATCCAATCAGGCGCTGCAACATATCCTCGAGTGTCTGCAGGGGGCTTATGAGCTTGTCGGCTGCCGATTCGATACTCTTGAGCTTCTGTATCTCGTAGTGCGAGAGTATTACAGCGCTGTGCTTGCTGCAGTCGACAATCTTCACTTCCTTGATGTTGTTGCATATACGCTCAAAGTAGTATCCTCCTCCGCGTTTCAGGCTGGCGGGCACGCAGAATGCAGTTATAACGCCGGCAATGGTTGCGTGTATTCCCGAGTTGAGCATTGTGTACCACAGCACGAATCCGATGATGATATAGAAATTCTTGTTGTGTACGTTCAGTCTGTTGCCCGCAACCATTATCACTGTGCACAATGCCGAGAGGAGCAGGAAGCCCACGTGTATGTCCGAGGTGTAGAAGAGTGCAATGACAATGATGCCTCCAAGGTCGTCGGCTACGGCAAGCGCTGCAAGAAATACTTTCAGTCCCAGCGGCACTCTCTTGCTGAATATTGCAAGTACTCCGAGCGAAAAGGCAATGTCGGTGGCCATAGGTATTGCCATTCCCCGCTGCATATCTGCATCGGCGGGACAGAGCAGCCAGAACAGAAGGACGGGCACTATCATACCTCCGCACGCTCCTATGATGGGGAGCAGGGCTTTCTTTGGCGACGAGAGCTCGCCCACAAGAATCTCTCTCTTTATCTCGAGTCCGACGGCAAGGAAGAATATCACCATCAGAAAGTCGTTTATAACCTGTATCAGTGTCATACAGTGTCCGTTGTGGCTGAACAGGTTGAACTCTCCTATGGATACATTCACGGGGGTCTTCAGGAGGTTGAAGTACCATTCCCTGGTGAGCTCGTTATTGGCGCATATCAGGGCGATGATTGCTGCCGAAATGAGCAAAGTGCTTGCCGAAGTATATTTCTTCAGCATACTTCTGAAACTGTAGTTTCCCATACTTGATATTTATTTTGTTGTTGGTGTTAGGGGTGGGTGTAGATTAGAAATTGTACTTCAT
The DNA here is from genome assembly GCA_017554605.1 of Bacteroidaceae bacterium. Classification (GTDB taxonomy): domain Bacteria; phylum Bacteroidota; class Bacteroidia; order Bacteroidales; family Bacteroidaceae; genus HGM04593. Next base: position 17,112 of record JAFZIA010000082.1, on the reverse strand, counting down.
CATAAGGCACACGCGGTGGTTGGTTACCGAGTGGTCCTTCTTGACGCTGCCGTCGGTAATTTCGTCCGGCTTGGGCATCTCGCCATAGCCTGCGGTGGTGGGCTCATACTCTATGCCCACCTGCATTGCATTGTGTGTGTAGAGTACGCTGGGTGCCACACGCCAGTAGCTGTCGAGGTTCTTGAAGCCGCGTACGTACATCATATCGCTTCCCACAAAATCCTTGTCGCAGCCAAGATTCTTGCCGTAGCCGCCGAAGAGACACCAGGTGAGTGTGCCTTTCTCGAGCTTCTGCTTGTATGTGATGTCTATCCAGCCTGTGATGCTGTTCAGGTTGCCGTATTCGGCCTCGCCGTTGTCCTTTATCTTTGTTACTCCGAAGCCGCTGAGCATATTCAGGTGCGAGGCGTTCTGTGCGTATGTAACGCGTCCCTTGATGCCCCAGTTGCCGTTCTTGTACGATGCAAAGAGCGTGGGGCTGAAGCTGTGCAAAAGCTCGTCGCTCTGAACCTTTACGCCGTTGTTGTCGACAAACTCGGTGCGGGGCTTGAGTGTGAGAATGTCCACGCCTGCACCTGCCATAAATCCTCCGTTCTTGTACATTGCTTGGAAGTAGAGCTCGGGAATAACGGCCTTGCGGGCATATTCGAACGAGGTTGTTGAGGATTCGAGGTTGTTAGCGTTAGGACCGTATGAGAGATATTGCAACTGGTAGAGTGCTGTGGCTGTAAGTGTTACTTTGCCTGCCTTGTAGTCGTATCTTGCTTGGGGTGTACGGCTGAAAGGGGTGAATGGTGCTCCTGTAGCAAGGCTGAATACGTCGGGCATCATATCGCCCATCATCGGATGCCACGCCTGGCCTACGAGCAGGCTATGCTTCTCCCACTCCATCTTTGCCCACGCCTGACGTATGCGCAGCACGGTGTTGTTGCTGCCGAATCCGGCAAAGTCCGACTCAATCTTTGCCGAGGTCTTCGCGCCCAGGAACTCGGGGCCTGTTATGTTCAGTCCCAAGCGGGTGGTGATGCTCAGCAGGTGAATGTCGGGACGCTGGTTAAGGTCGTCGCCATAATCGTTGCGATACTCGTCCTTGGGAATCATATTGAACTGGTCGCTGTTGCTGCTCAGGTTCTCTCGTGTGTCAAAATCCATATAGTTGCGGATAAATCCGTAGAGCTTGACACTGGGTTTTGTGTTCTCTTGTGCATTTGTACAGAATGCAGCCACTGCAAGCGCTGCAAAAAGAAATAATCTCTTCATTGTGTTTTTATTTTTTTGTGTTATACTATTCTTTTGTTTATGAGGCTGTGCCAAAATTGCAATCTTGGCTCAGCCTCATTATGGGGGTAATTCAGTTGTATGTCTTTATCCGAAGAATCCTGTACGTCCGATGAATACGAGGGTAGCGTATCCCAGTGCAAGTGATACTATTCCTATTATAATACCTACTGTGCACATCTGCGACGATTTTATAAGTCCTGTGGAGTATGATATTGCGTTGGGAGGGGTGCTTATGGGCAGTGCCATTGCAAACGATGCCGAGAGTGCTATTCCGATTAGCAGTGTGCCGATGCCACCGAACTCATCGAGCATAGGTCCCATTCCCTTGCCCACTGCCGCCAGGATAGGCACCATAAGCGCTGCCGCTGCCGAATTTGAGATGAATGTGGAGAGCAGCCAGCATATCACTCCGCTGCCCACAATAACAATAAGCACCGGCCACTCGTTGAAGGGGATTGCCTGTACAAGGGTCTTGGCAAGGCCTGTCTTGTCCATTCCCACGCCCAGCGCGAAGCCTCCGGCAACCATCCACAGTACCGACCAGTCAATCTCCTTCAGGTCGCCCGACTTTATTATTCGGGTGAGGCTGAATATGCCTACGGGAATGAGTGCGACAATGTATGAGTTTATTCCTGTCTCCTTCTCGAACATCCACAGTGCGATTGTTAGGGCAAGGGTTATGTATATCACGGTTGTCCTCCAGCCTTTCTTTGCTCCGCCTATGATTTTAAGCTGGACGCTGTCGGCCTTGAAGGGGAACATCTTGCTCAGCAGGAACCACGCAAATACGAGTATGGCGAGCATCAGCGGTGTCATTACCATTGTCCATTGGTCAAAGCCGATGCCGAGGTTGAGTCCCTCGGTGTTGTTCAGATAGCCGAGTGCAATGCCGTTGGGGGGTGTGCCGATGGGGGTTGCCATTCCTCCTATGTTGGCGCCGATGGGTATTGCCAGTGCAAGTGCCGTACGGCCTTTCTCGTCGGCGGGGAGCGACCTGAGCACCGGAGTGAGGAAGGTGAGCATCATTGCGGCAGTCGCCGTGTTGCTCACAAACATCGAGAATACTGCCGTAACAAGGATAAATCCAAAGAGTACCACGCGGGGGCGTGTACCGAACGGGCGGAGCATTGCTCGGGCAAGGGTTATGTCCACGCCGCTCTTGGAGGCGACGAGCGCCAGTATGAATCCGCCCAGGAAGAGCATCACGGTCTGGTCGGCAAAGGTTGCCATAATGGTCTTGTAGTTGATGAGCTCGGTCTTGGGAATGTCGCTTATGAGGAACGATATTCCGCTGGTGGAGACGGTGAGCAGCATAAGCACTATTATGAGCAACGACGTGGTCCACGCGGGCACAGCCTCAAGAATCCACATTGTGGCGGCAAACACGAACAATGCGATGATTCTTTGCTGGAGCACGGTCAGTCCTTCTATTCCAAAAGCATCGATGGGCAGGAACCACATTATGGTTGTGAGCACTGCCACAAACAACAGCTTTACTATTCTACCGTTTTTCTTAAGGAGTCTGAGTAGGTTTGTCATAAGCGGGTAGGTTGTTTTTTGGTAATAGGCGGGGGGCTCTTTGTCTTTTCTTTTTTGAACCTTGTTCCCCAAAATAGTAAGAAGCTTTGCTCTATAAAAAACTTGGCGATATAAATTTAAGCAGCTTCTAAATTCTCTGTACGAAAGTAATCCATTATGTTGAGACAATCAAAGATTGATAAATCTTTTTTCTGTTTTTGAACAAAAATCCTTCAAGGCCGTTGAATTTGAGGGATTGTAGGAGGTTCTATGAATTGCAGATTAATACGCAATGTATGCTCTATCGTGTTCTGCACTCTTTTGTATTATTACGGCAACTTGTTCATTCTTACACGGTTGCAGCATTTGCATACAGTATGTGCGATAATGGTTGCCCGTGTACTCTTTTCTGGCGCCCGACAATGCTGGCAGCCTGCCCTATTGTGGGTGCGATGGGGCGACCGGCGCCCGTAATGCGGCACTCCTTTTTGTACGAATGCTTGTCGGGAAATAAAAAAAACATATCTTTGCACGAGTGTGCAGGTGTGCTTTTTCATCTGTTATTAACGTATGGGAACAACTGGTTTAAGAATGAATTCGAGAATGAAGAAATTTCTGCTTTTCTTTGCAATGTTGCTTGCTCTTGCACATTCCAATGCTGCATCGGGCAGTGATACAATCCCTGCATACGGTAACCCTCTATGCAATTTAAGCAAGGAGAATTTGCGCATTTTGGATATTGGCAACAGCTACACTCTTGATGCAACGCACTACATTCCTCAAATTGCGGCTGCGGCAAACGCTGCCGGCTGCCATTCTCTTTATTGTGCAACACGCGGAGGCGCGAGTTTCAGGTCTTGGGTAGACGCTTATAACGACAAGGATACAGAAGAATATGAGATTGGGCATATCTGCGGTTACGCCATACCCGATGTGACTTGCGGCGACGGCAGAGTTCGTGACGGGCATCTTTTTAGGCAGGCGTTGAAAAACGGCAAATGGGATCTGATACTGATTCATCAGTACAGTTCCTATTCTGCAAATTTCGATGCTTGGAATGGTGGAGGCAATAAAGGCTGCCTCAAAGAACTCATCTCCATTATTCGTGAAACAAATCCCCAAGCTGCAATCGGATTTTTATTGATTCATAGCTGGAGCTGGAGTTATGCCGAGAACAAAAGCAAATCCTCGTTCAAGAGATGGCAGGATATAGCCAATTCGGTCAAGAGGCTGAAGCTGAATTATGGCATAGACTTTATTGTCCCTTATGGCACTGCCGTAGAGAACCTGCGTGCCACGTCGTTGAATGACGGCAGTGACTTCTCCACAGACGGCAGCCATCTTGCTGACGGGCTGGGCGATTATGTAGCGGCCTGCTGCTATTGGGAGACGTTGTTTGCCCCTCGGTTCGGCAGTATTGTTGGAAACGGCTTCCGCCTGAGAACATTGAATGAAAATCAAAAAGGGGTTTTCAATATCACCGATGAAACGGCGCTTGTTGCCCAAAAGGCTGCTGTATTGGCAACAAAAAATATGTACCAGGTAACCGATGTAGACAGTTTCGATGTATATATGCAGCTACCTGCCGAATACGCTGTTTGTAAAAACAATATAATAGGTTATAATTATAATGAGCCTGCAGGCGAGATGGTTATTCCCGAAGGTATTATAGGAATTTCTGATGGAGTCTTTAATGGTTGCAAGGAGATAACCGGCTTGCATTTGTCCAGCACTCTAAGAACATTGGGCAGCTACGCTTTCTACGATTGCAGCAATATTGAAACAATAATATCCTTGATACCCGGGGAGAGGCTGTTTGCAGTGGATACAACTGTGTTCGGCAATGTGGATAAAGAAAATTGCAAACTGCATATACCCGCAGGAGCACTCGATGCATATAAATTGACCGAGGGCTGGAACTTGTTCGAGAATATTATAGAGTTGTCCGAAGAAGAGATGAGGAATATGGAAAATACTCTTGTTTGCGATGAAGATAGATCTGTCACCGACCTCGCTGGACGTGCGGTTAAATTCCCTACAAAAGGTGTTTATATAATAAACGGGAAAAAGATATTGATAAAATAAGAGCGAGCGCAGATTCAAGCTTGCTTGAAATATGCCGGGCGTAAGCAAGTTCAATGAAATTAATCTTCGCCTGTGCTCCGAGTGAGCGATTGCTGCAAGCATTGTCTGTTTGCAATTCCGCGGCACCCTTAAAACAGCCGTAAGCCGCAATGACAAGCAAGTGCCCGACCGGGTGCACGCATTCTTGGCCAAGATTAAGCATCTTGCACGTAGGCAAAGAGAACCGCCGGGCATCGCCCGGCGGTTCTCTTTGTTATTGCAATACCCTCTTTAGTCTCTTTATGAACTCCTGTGCCTGTTCCATAGACAATGTCAATGGCGGCAGGAGGCGTATGACATTTGTGCCGCTTACTCCGGTGAACACGTGTTCCTCGAAGAGCAGTCGGCGGCGTATCTCCTTAATGGGCTCTTCGAACTCCATTCCTATCATAAGTCCTTTGCCGCGCAGTTCCTTTATCTGCTCTATCTTGGAGAGCTCCTGCATAAGATACTCGCCTGTGGCATTTGCATTCTCCACCAGTTGCTCCTCTTCCATTACCTCGAGCACAGCCTGTGCAGCAGCACAGGCAAGGTGGTTGCCGCCGAATGTTGTTCCGAGCTGTCCGGCCCACGGGGTGAATTTGGGGCTTATGAGCACGCAACCTATGGGAAAGCCGTTACCCAGTCCCTTTGCCTGTGTGATGATGTCGGGACGTATGCCTGCCCACTGGTGGGCAAAGAATTTTCCGCTGCGTCCGCAACCGCTCTGTATCTCATCGAGTATAAGGGTGGTATCTGTAGCGTGGCACGCCTCTTGTAGTTGCTGCAAGAATGCGGCGTCGGGTATCCTCACTCCGCCTACACCCTGTATGCCTTCTATTATCACTGCTGTCACGTCGCCCTTGGCAAGCTCTTCCTTCACTGCCTGAATGTCGCCCATCTGCACGTATGTCGTGTGGTTGTTGGCGTTGATGGGGGCAATTATCTTGGGGTTGTCGGTAACCTCCACTGCAAGCGAGGTCCTGCCGTGGAAAGCCTTCCTGAAGGCAATCACCCTGCTCTTGCCGTTGTGGAACGACGAGAGTTTGAGGGCATTCTCGTTGGCCTCGGCACCCGAGTTCACAAAGAATACGCTGTAGTCCTCGTAGCCGCTTACGCGTCCGAGTGTCTCGGCCAGCCTGCTCTGCAGGGTGTTTATTACCGAGTTCGAGTAGAAGCCGAGTGTGGCAACCTGGCTGCTTATTGCACTGGTGTATTTGGGGTGGCAGTGTCCGATGGAGATTACTGCGTGTCCGCCGTAAAGGTCGAGGTATTCTGTTCCTTTGTCGTCCCACACCTTGCAGCCTTCGCCCTTGACTATATTCACGTCGAAGAGCGGATAAACATCGTATAGTTTCATTCTTCTTTTCTCCTTATTTTATTAGAATGCCGAGGGCTTGAGCATAAGGCCCACTGTCTCGGCGAGGCCGAAGAGCAGGTTCATATTGTGTACGGCCTGACCACTCGCTCCCTTGAGGAGATTGTCGATGATTGAGGTGATGAGCAGCTTGTCGCCGTGCTTTTCAAGGTGTATGAGGCATTTGTTGGTGTTTACTACCTGCTTGAGGTCGAGGGGGGTGGGTACTACGTGTGTGAACGAGTCGCGCTCGTAGTAGTGCTCGTATATCTTGTAGAGCGTATCAATGTCGGTGTCGCATTTCACAACCACTGTGGCGAATATTCCGCGGGGAAAATCGCCGCGATAGGGGATAAAGTCTATCGAGCCTTCGTAGTCGGGCTGCAACTGCTTGATGCTCTGCATAATCTCGGGCACGTGCTGGTGCTCAAAGGGCTTGTATATGCTTATGTTGTTGTTGCGCCAACTGAAATGTGTCGATGCCGAGGGCTTTACTCCTGCACCGGTGCTGCCGGTAATGGCGTTCACCGATACGTCGCCCTTCAGAAGGTGCTCCTTGGCAAGTGGGAGCAGTGCAAGCTCTATGCAGGTGGCAAAGCAGCCGGGGTTGGCCACGTAGCGGCTCTTGCAGGTTTGGCGGCGGTTGAGCTCGGGCAGGCCGTAGATGAAGTCGTGCTCGTTGCTCTTTATGCGGTAGTCCATCGACAGGTCAATCACTTTCAGTCCGTCGGGCAGCGTGTGGCTCTCGAGGAATTTGCGTGTATCGCCGTGTGCGGTGCAGAAGAAGAGCACGTCAATTTCCTCCAGCGGAAGCTCGTCGGTGAATTCAAGGTCGGTCTCGCCCAGCAGTCCTGCGTGTACTGCGGTTATCTTGTTGCCGGCATTGCTGCTGCTGTTTACAAAGCATATCTCTACATCGGGGTGGCATATGAGCAGGCGGATAAGCTCGCCTGCGGTGTATCCGGCACCTCCTATAATTCCAACTTTAATCATAGCTCTCTGTTAAATTTTTTCGTCGGGGTGGTTAAGGTAATATGCGCGCAAGGGGGTTGAGGTCACTTTGATAAAGCCTTTTGCCTCCTCGGCTGTCCAGCCCTTCTGCATTTCGCCATATTCGCCGAGCTTGTTCTTTACAAGGTCGTTGGGCGACTCTACACCCACTGTCTCAAAGTGCTTGGGCATCAGCTTGAGAATGGCTGTACCTGTCACGTTGCGCTGCGAGCTCTCGAGCATTGCCTCGATGTCGCGCATCACGGGCTCAAGGTATTGGCTCTCGTGCAGGAACATTCCGTACCAGTTGGCAACTTGGTCCTTCCAGTATTGCTGCCATTTGCTCAGTGTGTATTTCTCCAGGAATTTGTGTGCACCTATAATGAGCATAGGTGCTGCTGCCTCAAAGCCTACGCGGCCCTTGATGCCTACGATTGTGTCGCCCACGTGCATATCGCGTCCTATGCCGTAGGGTGCTCCAATTTCCTCTACTTTCTGTATTGCCTTGATGGGATCGTCGAACTTCTCGCCGTTTACAGCCTTGAGCTCGCCCTCCTCGAATGTGAGGCGAAGCTCCTCCTCGCCACCTTTCTCAACCTGTTTGAGGTAGGCGCTCTCGGGCAGTCCCTGTGCCGAGTCGAGAATCTCGCCGCCACAGATTGATGTTCCCCAGATACCTACGTTGTACGAGTACTTGAGCTTGGTGAAGTCGGCGCTGAAGCCATTCTCGTTGAGGTAGTTTATCTCGTATTCGCGTGTGAGTGCCATATCGCGTGTGAGGGTGATGATTTCTACTCCTGGTGCGAGTACAAGGAATGTCATATCAAAGCGTATCTGGTCGTTGCCTGCGCCTGTAGAGCCGTGTGCTATTGCCGATGCGCCAATCTCGTTGGCGTAACGTGCTATTGCAAGTGCCTGGAATATTCTCTCCGATGATACCGATATGGGGTATGTGCCGTTGCGCAGCACGTTGCCGTATATCATATAGCGCAGGCTCTTGTCGTAGTACTCGCGTGTAACGTCGAGTGTCACATATTTTGTTGCTCCAAGCTTGTAGGCATTTTCTTCGTTCTGTTTAAGCTGTTCGGGGCTGAAGCCGCCGGTATTTGCGCAGGCTGCGTAAACCTCGTAGCCTTTCTCTTTTGCAAGGTACATTACGGTGAAGGAGGTGTCGAGTCCTCCGCTGAATGCAACCACTACTTTTTTCTTGCTCATATCTGTATATATATATGTTTTATTGTTTGTTCAATTATCTTCCTAGAAACTGTTTTAAATTTCTAAAAACATTTTCTTGATAGAAGCTGATTGTTTCGCCGTTTTTATGTTCAAAAATGTCTGTTTCTTTCTTTTTTTACGGTTACATAGCCTGCTATGCGCCCTTAAAAAATAAATAAACACCCTATTTTTGCTCTATAAAAACTTGGCGATATAAATTTAAAACAGCTTCTTGGGGTTATTTGTGCTTTGCGGGGTCGTAGAGCATTGCTGTGCAGATGCAGTAGCGACGGTCGGTGCGCATAAGCACGTCGTGGTTCACGCAGCCCTGGCAGCCTTTCCAGAATGCATCGTCGTCGGTAAGCTCCGAGAAGGGTACGGGTACATAGCCGAGCTCGGTGTTTATCTTCATCACGGCGCCGCCGCTTGTGAGTCCGAAGAGCTTTGCATCGGGCCACTTTTCGCGTGACAGGTCAAATGCTCTCTTCTTGATTCTCTTTGCAAGGCCGTGACGACGGAACTTCTCGCATACGATTAGTCCCGAGTTTGCAACGTACTGTCTGTTGCCCCAGCTCTCAATGTAGCAGAAGCCTGCAAATTCGCCCTCTTTGCTCAGTGCAATGACGGCCTTTCCCTCGCGCATCTTCTGTGCAACGTACTCGTGTGTCCTCTTGGCGATTCCTGTGCCGCGTACTTTTGCTGCTGCGCTTATTGTTTCGAGTATCTCGTCGACGTATTTCTCGTGTGAGGCATCTGCTACAAGTACCTCAATTCCATCGTTGGGTGTGTTTATATCCATATTTTTGTTTTTTTATAAGTTAGGTATAATGCTTCTGAGGGCTTTCAGTACTGCTCCTCTTGTCGCATTCTCCGAAATTACCAGCATCACTGTGTCGTCGCCTGCAATTGTGCCTACAACCTCGGGGAAGTTGTATGCGTCAATGTGGTAGGCCAATGTGCTTGCGTAGCTTGGCTTTGTGCGTATGACGGCAATGTTGCCCGAGAATTTTATCGACAGAAAGCCGTTCACTTCCATTACTGCGGGGGCAATGGGGCGCATCTCGCCCTCGCTGCCGTCGTGGCGGTACTGGTGCGGACGGGTAAGTACGTACCGGTATTTTCCTTGTACGCCCACGGTCTTCACTACCCGCAACTGGTGCAGGTCGCGCGAGAGTGTTGCCTGTGTCAGTGTAAAGCCTTCTTTCGCAAGCTCGTTCAGGAGCTCCTCCTGGCTTCCTATCTCTTGTGTGGACAGTATGAGGCGTATTGCGTCGAGGCGTGAATTCTTTATTTTCATTCTGTTTCTATTTTTGTGGCTGCAAAAATATATGTTTTTTATTTAACGGCATAATAAAAATGCAGAAAATAAAGGATATATACGGTAAAAATTGAAGAAATATGCAATACTCGTGTGAATATTGCATATTTCTTATACTGCTTTTGTGTGAAAATGTCAATCGAGCTCCTGGTCGGGTTCGTAGCCTGCAAGCTCCCTTATCTTGTTCTTGAGCATTGCAAACTGCTTGAAGAGGTCGTGTACGGGCTTCTCCCCGTCCTTGTGCATAGGTGCCTTGCAGTAGAACGACATAAACTCCTGTATGCCATACTCTCCTGCGCGCAGTGCAACGTCGCTGAAGAGAATGAGGTCGAGTACCAGCGGTGCTGCCAGTATGGAGTCGCGGCACAGGAAATTCACTTTTATGGTCATAGGATAGCCCATCCAGCCGAAAATGTCGATGTTGTCCCAACTCTCTTTCTCGTCGCCGCGAGGGGGGTAGTAGTTGATGCGTACCTTGTGGTAGATGTCCGAGTAGAGGTCGGGGTAGATGTCGCTGTCGAGGATATTCTCTACTGCCGACATCTTGCTGCGGCGCTTGGTCTCGAAATTCTCGGGCGCGTCGAGCACTACTCCGTCGCGGTTGCCAAGTATGTTGGTAGAGAACCAGCCTGTAACTCCAAGCTGGCGGGTGAAGAATGCCGGTGCAAGCACGGTCTTCATCATTGTCTGTCCGCTCTTGAAGTCCTTGCCGGTAATGGGCACTTTCTCCTCGTCGGCAAGCTCCCACATTGCGGGAATGTCGATGCACAGGTTGGGCGCGCCCATCACAAAGGGGCAGCCCTCGCGCATTGCAGCGTAGGCGTAGCACATACTGGGCGCTACACGCTCCGTGTCGTTGGCCTTCATTGCCGCCTCGAATGCTGCGAGCGAGCCGTGCACGTTCTCGTCGCGGGGAATGTATTTCTCGGTGCTTGCTATCCATATTACCACTACGCGCTCGCAGTTGTTCTCCTCCTTGAAGCTGCGTATGTCCTGTCGCAACTGTTCGGTGAGCTCCCAGCGTGTGTCGCCGGTCTTTACATTAGGACCGTCAATGTTTGTAGCATAGTTCTTGTCGAACAATGCCTTATAGGGGCGTATGGCCTTGAGCTCTTCTTTCACGGGCTCAATGTCGCCCTGACGGAGCACGCTTGCCTTGATGGCTGCATCGTAGGCGTCGTCCTCGTACAAGTCCCACGCTCCGAACACAATGTCGTCGAGCGAGGCTATGGGAAGAATGTGCTTAACCTCTTTGTATATCTTGTCTGCTCCTTTGCCCAGACGCATTATGCCGTCGCAAGCAAATGAACCGGTGGGCTTGGAGAGCCCTTTGCGTGACATCAGCACGCCTATTATGGTGGTGGTGGTTACTGCGCCTAATCCTACGCACATAACACCTAATTTTCCGTTGGTCGGTTTTACCCTGCACTCTTTCATTTTTGTTGGTATATTGGTTTTATAGTACAAAGGAAACACTTTTTATCAAATAAACCTAAGAACTTATGTTTTTTATTTGTTTGTATGAACGGCTCTTTTATTTTTTGGCGGGGTAGGAGCGTGGTGCTGCTCCCCGGTTTCCTTGCAGGTTTGCAGTCTCAAATTTCAAAAACGCCCTCTTTCAGTATCTCGCACACTGTGGGGTGGGGGAATACCGTGCGGCGCAGTTGCTCCACTGTCAGCCTGTTTGTTATAGCCATACAGGCAGCGCATATAAACTCGCTCGATGCGTTTCCAAGCAGATGTACGCCAAGCACCTTGCCGTCGGGGGTTGTGAGGATTTTGCACAGTCCTGTCTGTCCCTCGTTCTCGGCTACAAAGCGTCCTGCGTATGTCATCGGGAGTTTGCTCAGGCGGTACTCGATGCCTTGTGCCGCTGCCTGCTCCTCGGTAAGTCCCACGCTGCTAACCTCGGGGTTGGTATATACAATTCCGGGGATTGCGTTGTATTCCATCTTGTCCTCAATGCCGCGTATGTGGTTTATGGCAACCTCGGCCTCGCGGCTGGCTGTGTGTGCAAGCAGCGAAAATCCTGTCACGTCGCCCGCTGCATATACGTTGGGCATTGATGTCTGCATATGCTCGTTCACCTTTATGCCGCGCTCCACTGCTACGGGGATATTCTCGAGTCCGTAGCCTTGCAAGACAGGACGGCGACCCACGCTCACCAGTATCTTGTCACCCTCTATTGACGATTCGTTGCCCTCGGCGTCGGTAAAATGTACGGTGTTGCCCTCTATGGCTGTAACACGGCTGTTCAAATGGAATTTGATGCCTTTCTTTGCATAGATTGAGCGGAGCATCTCGCCTATCTCCTTGTCTATGCCTCCTAAAATCTCGGGCAGCATTTCAATTACTGTCACGGGAATGCCCAGGCTGTTGTAGAAACTTGCGAACTCCATTCCTATCACTCCGCCGCCAATGACTGTAAGGCTCTCGGGGGCTGCAGTCAGTGACAGTATCTCGCGGTTGGTGAGTATCGCGGGGTTGTCTTGTACTCCGGGGATTGGGGGTACGAATGCCTCGCTTCCGGTGCATATAAGCAGCTTTGCTGCCTGGTAAGCCTGTTCTCCGCAGGTGATGTTTATGCAGCTTTCGTTACCGCTCTGTATGTATGCGTCGCCGCGCACCACCTCTACGTTGTGGTGCTCCATCTTCATCTTTATTCCTGCCACGAGCTTACGCACTACCTTTGTCTTGCGGTCGGCAATCTTCTTGTAGTCGTAGGCAACCTCCTGTGCTGTGATGCCGTATTTCTTTCCGCCTTGTGCGTGGTCGTACATCTTTGCACTGTAGAGCAGTGTCTTTGTGGGTATGCAACCCTCGTTGAGGCATACGCCACCAAGCTCTTTCTTTTCGAACAGAACTACTTTGAGTCCTGACGCTCCTGCATTCTCGGCTGCCACATATCCGGCAGGTCCTGCACCTATTATAGCTATATCGTACATACTTTTCTGTTTTTATGGATTAATGGATTACTCCTCGCCAAGAGTCTTTGCAATAACGGCGCGGGTCTCCTTCATAAGGTATTCTACATTCTCGCTGTCGCGTCCTTTGCACTCTATGGGGGCGTGGAATGTCAATATTACGGGTGACCAGTGTGCGCACCAGCAACCCTTGGGCAGAATGTCGTATGCTCCTTGAATGGAGATGGGAATAATGCTCTTCTGTGCCATATTGGCAACGACGAATGCACCTTTCTTGAATGCTCCCAATTTGCCGTTGTCGCTGCGTGTGCCTTCGGCAAATATAGCCATCGATTTTCCGCTCTTTAGAATGTTGAGCGACTTGCGCAGAATGTCCTTTTGCGGAGTGGTGCGGTCTACAAATACGTGGTCGGTCTTTTCGCAGGCAAGGCCGAGCATTGGTACCTTGCGCAATGACTTTTTCATCATCCACTTGAAGTTCTTCGTTATATAGCCATAGAGAATGAAAATGTCGAACATTCCCTGGTGGTTGGCTACGAACACATAGTTCTCGTCTTTCTTCACGTATTTGCTGCGGCCCACAATCTTTATGGGAATGAGGAATATGATGCACATAAGGCGGCACCAGATTACGGCGGGGTAGTAGTCGCCGTTCTTCAGCTTGAGTACTCCGCCAAAGAACCATATTGCAAATGATGCCAGGAAGGTGAGCAGAATGCCTGCCCAAAGGGCAAAGCACAGTTGATAAAGCACGTAAAGGGGGTGAAGAATTTTTCTCATAGCGTGTATTTGTTAGATATTTTTTGCGAATATACTGTTTTTTTCTTTTCTCTCAATAGAAAAGGGGTAATATGTTGCGGTTATATGTTGCGGACAAGGTATTTGCGCAGCGTGGCGGCGGGTATCCCGCGTCTTTGCTCATAGTCGTGCAGTTGCTCGTCACAGATGTTGCCCACCGAAAAGTAGCGTGCTGCGCTGTGGGCTATCATAATGCCGCACACCGAGGCGTGCGGCTGCATTGCGCCGCTTGGAGTGAGGGTTATTCCTGCGTCGGAGAGTGTGATTAGCTTGTCTATTATGAATATGGCCGATTGGTCGGGCAGCGAGGGATAGCCCACTGCCGGGCGTATGCCCTGATGCCTCTCGTGCAGCAGCTCCTCGATGGTGTGCCGTTCATCGGGCGAGTAGCCCCAAAGGCTCTCTTTTGTGCGTACGTCGAGGTGCAGGCGTGTGGCCGCAGCCTCGGCAAGGCGGTCGGCAGTTGTCTGTATTAACAGGCTTGTGTAGGGGTCGTCGTTGCTTCTTTTATCTTCGAATGATTTTTCAATGGCTGTGGCAAACAGTCCTATCCTGTCCTTATATGGCGATACGAAGTCGCTCAGGCACAGGTTGGGCTTGCCGGGGAGTGTGTGCTGTTGCCGCAGCAGGGGCAGCAGTGTGCCTTCAATGTCTATGTTGTCGCCCGTGCTGTGCGCCTCGCACAGTGCAAAGAGTGCGTGCACGTTGCAGTTGTTGCCCGAGATGAGCTCCACGGCGTCGTGCTGCAGTTGTTTGGCTGCGGCCTCGCCCTGCCTTGCGTGCGGTATGCTCCAGGCGTGGAAAAAGTAGTCCCAGTTGATGTAGGGTGTCAGTTCATCGGCTTTGTATGTAAGGCGATGCTTCTTCATCGGTCGAATCGTAGGGATTTGCCGCGTACCTCGTCGTTTATTGTTCCGTCCTTGTAGACGCACTCGCCGTTTACCCAGGTCTGTCGCACGCTCCAGTTGAAGGTCTCCCCTTCGAAGGGGCTCCAGCCGCATTTGCTCAGTATGTCCTCTTTCTTTATCGTGTGGGGTGCATTGGGGTCAAGGAGTACAAAGTCGGCAATGTGTCCCTTGCGCAGGTAGCCGCGGTGGCGTATCTTGAAGAGCCGTGCGGGGGCGTGGCACATTTTCTCGACAAGTGTCTCTATGGACAGTACTCCCTCGTCGACGAGGCGGAGCATTGCAAGGAGTGAGAATTGTATGCTGGGCATTCCCGATGCGGCTTTGAGCGCACCGCCGTTCTTGTCGTCGATGTGGTGCGGTGCGTGGTCGGTGCCTATGAGGTCTATCCTGTCCTCGTTGAGGGCTTTGCGCAGTGCATCGCGGTCCTTTGCTGTCTTTATCGCGGGGTTGCACTTTATGCGTGTTCCCAGTCTCTTGTAGTCCTCGTCGCAGAAGGTGAGGTGCGCGGGGGTTACCTCGGCGAATATGCGCTTGTGCTCCGCAGGTACGGTTGCAAGGAGTTCCAGCTCCTTTGCCGTGCTTATGTGCAGCACGTGCAGTTGTGTGCTGAATTCCTTGGCAAGTTCAATGGCACTCTTTGTCGACTGGTAGCAGGCCTCGGCGCTGCGTATCACGGGGTGGAACGAGACGTCGGGGTCGGTCCCTTCGCTTGCTGTAACCTTCTTGATGTTCTTGTTTATGATGGTGGTGTCCTCGCAGTGTACGGCCAACGGCAGTCTTGCCGAGGCGAATATCTGTGCAAGCTTCTCGCGGCTTTCAACGAGCATATTGCCTGTGCTTGAACCCATAAAGAGCTTTATTCCGCACACCTTGTGGGGATTGATGCGCGAAAAGAGGTTGCTGTTGCTGTCGGTGGCGCCAAAATAGAACGAGTAGTTCACGGCGCTGTCCTGTGCTGCTATGGCATATTTGTCCCTGAGTATGCCGACGGTTGTTGTCTGCGGAACGGTGTTGGGCATTTCCATATACGATGTTACGCCGCCCGCTGCTGCTGCGCGGCTCTCGCTGTATATGCTGCCTTTGTGTGTCAGTCCTGGTTCGCGGAAGTGTACGTGCGTGTCGATGACTCCGGGAATGAGGTACATTCCCTGTGCGTCGATGATTTCGAGATTGCTTCTGCGCGGCTTCTCTCCTTCGTGGATTACTTCGGCAATCTTGTCGTTGTTCACCACTATCGAACCTATGAATTTTTGACCTTCGTTAACTATCGTGGCGTTTTTTATCAGTATGCGCATAGTGTTTTTTTTCAATTTGTCCGCAAAAGTATAAAAAAAACGTGATGTAAAGAAATATTTTATCATTTATAGTGTCTTTAGCGGTACCGTAAGTTGATTTTTGCTATTATTTTGTAGCTTTTCAGGCTGTTGCTGCCTGTAATATGACAGTGCACCGTGGCAAAAAGCCACGGTGCACTGTCATATTGTTATATACACTTTTTATACAAGGTGGGCTATCAGCTCCTCGCGGTCGCCGTAGAGGAGGTCGAGGACGGGGACCTCTACCATAGTGTAGCAGCCGGGCTGCTGGCGCATAGTGGCGCGTGCTGCGCACACGAGCACCTGTCCTGTGAGCGCGGGGTTGTTTATGCGCATATTGAACTCGAACAACTGGTTCTGTGTGCTGCCCGACACTCCTTTGCGGGTGAGGTTCACTCCGTGGCCCATATCCAGCAGCTCGTCGACGCAGGGTACGTTCATCACGTGTGTCTCGTCGTTCACAAAGTAGGGGTCGGCTTTTATGGCTGCTGCAACCTGCTCGAAGTTGTATCCCTCTTCAAGCTCGATGTACACCATACGGCGGTGTATGCCTGTGCCTACGGGGATAGTCATAGAGAGGGCGGCCTTCACTCCTTCGATGGCCTTTACAGCTACAGTGTGGCCCATACTCATTCCCGGGCCGAAGTTTGTGTAGGTAATGCCTTTGGGGGCTATTGCCTGCAGCAGTGTGCGCACCACCGAATCGCTTCCGGGGTCCCAGCCTGCCGATATTATGGCTACTGCGTTGCCCGACTTTGCGCTCTCGTCGAGCGAGCGGCGCAGGGGTACAATCTGCGAGTGTATGTCGAAGCTGTCGACTGTGTTTATTCCAAGTGCCAGTATGTCCTTTGCGTATTTTTCGACGCTGCGGGTGGGGGTCGACAAGATGGCAACGTCAACGTCGCCAAGTTCGCGTATGTCTGTCACCACGTTGTAGCCGGTAATCTCCTTGGGGCAGTTCTCGGCTCCCGAACGGCGCACGATGCCTGCTACCTCAAAGTCGGGTGCTGCCTCCAATGCCTGCAGTGCATATTTTCCTATGTTCCCGTAGCCCACAATGGCTGCTCTGATTTTTTTCATATTGTCTGTTCTTTGTTTTTTGTTTAATGGCGCTAAGGTATGAATTTTTGAAAATTCCTGTATGTTGTTTCTCTCTTTTTTTTGATTGTCTTATGAATTTTTAAGGCTCAGTAGAAAAAAGGTGTGGGCAATTCACATTGAATGACTAATATTTTTCATCTATTGCAACAGGTAAATCTTAGACCAACTGCACGCCGAAAAGAAATTTAATTGCGGGTAGGCTGTTTTAAGGAAACAGTGCGAGAGAAAGCTTGTGCAAGCGAATGGGTGAATGCTTGCATTCACACGCAATGAGCGCAGCCAA
>JAFZIA010000081.1 GCA_017554605.1 Bacteroidaceae bacterium | reverse complement strand
TGTTTTATTATTTTTCGAGGGCGCGTAGCGGGCTACGTAACCGAGAAAAAGAAGAAAACGGGCAATTTTGAACATAAAAAACAACGAAATAACGGCTTCCAATATAATAATAACTTTTTTTTAGAAATTTAATCAGCTTCTAAAGCTTATATGCAACTGCAAGGAAAAAAAATAGTATTGGGAGTGACAGGCAGTATAGCTGCCTACAAGGCTGCCCTGCTCGTGCGTCTGCTTGTGAAAGAGGGTGCCGAGGTTCAGGTGGTGATGACTCCCTCGGCCAAAGAGTTCATTACTCCCCTCACGCTGGCTACCTTGTCGGGGCGGGGTGTGGTGAGTGAATTTTTCCACTCGGCCGACGGGACCTGGAACAGCCACGTGGAGCTTGGATTGTGGGCCGATGCGATGATTGTTGCACCGGCAACGGCAGCCACGATAGGCAAGATGGCGGGAGGCATTGCCGATAATATGCTTGTGACCACCTATTTGTCGATGAAGGCTCCGGTGTTCATTGCTCCGGCAATGGACCTGGATATGTTTGCCCACCCGTCTACGCAGCGCAACCTCGATATACTGCATTCATACGGCAACCACATAATAGAGCCTGCTGCGGGCGAGCTTGCGAGCCACCTTTGCGGTAAGGGACGTATGGAAGAGCCGCATATTATAGTCGAGAAGCTCAAAGATTTTTTTTTGGCCGATAGCCCCCTCAAGGGAAAGCGTCTGTTGATAACGGCGGGTCCTACATACGAGAAGATAGACCCGGTGCGCTTCATTGGCAATTACTCGTCGGGAAAAATGGGCTTTGCCATTGCGCGGGAGTGTGCTTTGCAGGGGGCCGATGTTACGCTCGTTGCAGGTCCGGTGGCATTGAAGACACCACATTCGTCAATCAGGCGCATTGATGTAGAGTCGGCGCAGGAGATGTGCGACGTTGCAACCGAGGAGTTTGCACGGTGCGATGCCGCTGTGCTTAGCGCAGCCGTGGCCGATTATCGTCCCTCGGAGCAGGCTGTGCAAAAGATAAAGCGTACAGCCGACAATATGCGCATAGAACTTAGCCCCAACCCCGATATTGCGGCTACGCTTGGAAAGAGCAAGCGTCCCAGTCAATTGCTGGTCGGCTTTGCACTTGAGACCGATAATGCCGAGGCGAATGCTCGTCTCAAACTGCAAAAGAAAAACCTCGATTTCATTGTGCTCAATTCGTTGCAGGACGAGGGAGCGGGCTTTGCAGTAGATACAAACAAGGTGACGATAATTGACAATGACAGCAGGGTGGAGTATCCCTTGAAGAACAAGGCGGCTGTAGCGCGCGACATTGTGGCGCATCTGAAAAAGCTGTTGCTTGTGTGCTTGATGATGTTCCTTCCCTCGTTTGTCGATGCGCAGGAGCTCAACGCGACCGTGACACTCAATACTTCCAAGATACAGGGTACGAATACCGAGGTATTTACAGTGCTCAAAGACGGTGTGACAGAATTTATTAACAACCGCAAATGGACACAGTACGAATTTGAGGAACACGAGCGCATATCCTGTAATTTTACCTTTGTGGTCGATAGCTATTCCGACGACGGTTCATTCGTGTGTACGCTTATGGTGCAAGCAACGCGCCCTGTTTTTGGTACTACATATTCCTCGGTGCTTTTCAAGTACGAGGACAAGGGCATACGTTTCAAATATCAGCCTTACGACCGTCTTGAGTTCAACGAGGACAATCTCGACAATAATCTCACTGCGCTCATAGCTTTCTATGCGTATATGATAATAGGAATGGACTTCGACTCAATGGGCGAGCTTGCGGGCAGCGAGTATCTGAACAAAGCCCAGAGTATAGCGGGTAATGCACAGAATCTTGGCGACAGTGGCTGGAGGGCAGGCAGTAACGAGAACAACCGCTACACGGTGATAGACGATTATATGAACGGGGCAATGGAACCGTTGCGCCGTCTTATGTACCGCTACCATCGCCTGGGGCTCGATACGATGTTCAAGAATGCCGATGGTGGCAGGAAGATAATTACATCGTGTATGGATATGCTCAAGGAGGCGTATGACAACCGTCCCCTTGCCTACGTGACAAAGCTTTTTACCGAGTACAAGCAAGATGAGATTGTGAACATATACTCGAACAAGGGTGGCGCCGAAGAGAAAAAGGCCGTTGTAAGAATACTCTCCGAGATTAACCCCTCGCAGATGGACGCGTGGGACTCAATAGAGAAGAGTGCATTGTGACAGATAGAATATGCTTAGATTATTGGATATAAACAATTTTGCGCTCATCGAACATCTGAAGGTCGACTTTTCGTCGGGATTTTCGGTGATAACGGGTGAGACGGGAACCGGAAAGTCGGTGCTCCTGGGGGCAATATCTATGCTCTTGGGGCAGCGTTCCGATGCAAAGGCGGTGCGCGAGGGCGCTTCGCGCTGTGTCATTGAGGGGCACTTCGACCTCTCGGCGCTATCGTTGCGCAGTTTCTTCGAGGAGAACGACCTCGACTACGATGAGGAGTGCTGTATTGTGCGCCGTGAGGTTGCTGCAACCGGACGCAGCCGCGCATTCATAAATGATACTCCCGTGTCTGTAGCACAGCTCAAGGAGCTTGGCAACAGACTGATAGATATACACTCGCAGCATCAGAACCTGCTGCTGGGCGACAGGGGCTTCCAGTTGGGGGTGCTCGACACGCTTGCTGTCGGGCTTCCGCTGGAGGAGTATGAAGTGCTGTACTCGGCATACGTGAAGCAGAAGAGGGAGCTTGCCAGGCTGAAGGACGAGATTGCAAAAAGCAGCAGGGACGAGGAGTTTCTGCGCTTCCAGCTCGACGAGATTGAGCGCCTGTCGCTGCGCGACGGTGAGCAGGAGGAACTTGAGCAGGAGCAGCAGGAGCTGTCGCACGCCGAGGAGATTCAGGCGGCACTCTGTACCGCTGCCAATATGCTCGACGGCGATGACGGGCACAGCCTGTTGCGCTCTTTGCGCGATGCTGTCTCGGCGCTCTCGCGTGTGGCGGCACATTATCAGGGGGCCGAGGAGCTTGCCGAGCGTCTGGATACAAATTATATCGAGCTGAAGGATTGCTGCAGCGAGCTGCAGCAGCGTGCCGACAGGGTGACCTTCTCGCCCGACAGGCTGGAGGCTGTCGACAGGCGTCTCTCGGCCATATACGACCTTGAGAAGAAGCATCGTGTCTCATCGGTAGCGGAGCTCCTGCAGCTTGCCGCGGAGTGGAGCGTACGTCTCGACAATATAACGAATGCCGACGAGAATGTCGCCGCAATGGAAAAGGAGTGTAGGAAGCTGTATGCAAAGGTTGCCGAGGCTGCTGCCCGCCTGACTGCGGTGCGCAAGGAGGCTGCGCAGAGTCTGCAAGGCAGTATGGTGGAGATTCTTGTGACGCTGGGAATGCCGCTCATTCGTTTCGAGGTTGCCTTTGAGGAGTGCGGCGAGTTTACACCATCGGGAGCCGATGCTGTGACTTTCCTCTTCTCGGCAAACAGCAGCACGCCGCTGCAGCCTCTTGCCGACGTTGCTTCGGGTGGAGAGATGTCGCGCGTGATGCTCGCGCTTAAGTCGCTTGTGGCCGACAGGAAACAGCAGCCCACGCTGATATTCGATGAGATTGATACGGGTATCTCGGGCGTGCTTGCCGAGCGAATGGGACGTCTGATGCAACAGATGGGAACAGCGTCGCGTCAGGTGATAAGCATCACCCACCTTCCGCAGGTGGCTGCGCTGGGAACATCGCACTACAAGGTGTACAAGGAAGAGAGCGACAGAGGAACAAGGACGAATATAATAGAACTGAAGGGCGAGGAACGTGTGCGCGAGATTGCGCAGATGATGAGCGGTGAGGTGCTTACCGATGCTGCGATAGACAATGCCCGTATGTTACTGACGAGATAATGATTAAAAAGAAAATATTATGGTTAACACAAATGAAATGATATTCGGTGTTCGTGCCGTGTTGGAGGCACTCGAGGCCGGTAAGGAGATTGACAAGATACTTGTTAAGCGCGATATTCAGAGTGAGCTCTCGCGTGAGCTCTTCTCGGCGCTCAAGGGCCGTACCATTCCTGTGGTGCGCGTGCCGGTAGAGAAGCTCAACCGTATAACACGCAAGAACCACCAGGGTGTGATTGCCTTTATCTCGGCTGTGGAGTATGCTCACGTCGATTCGCTTGTACCCACTCTCTACGAGGAGGGAAAAGTGCCTTTCCTTGTGCTGCTCGACGGAATTACCGATGTGCGTAACTTCGGTTCAATTGCGCGTACCTGCGACTGTGCCGGAGCCGATGCTATAATCCTGCCCGCACACAACAGTGTGACTGTGAATGCCGACGCTGTAAAGACATCGGCTGGTGCATTGCACACTCTGCCTGTTTGTCGCGAGAAGAATATTACTGAGACGCTGCGTTATCTCAAGGAGAGCGGAATACGCATAGTGTGTGCTACTGAAAAGGGAACAAAGAGCTACACTGCGGCCGACTACACAGGGCCTGTGTGCGTGGTGATGGGTGCCGAGGATACGGGTATTCCCGTGGAGCACTTGCGTTTGTGCGACGATTGGGTATCTATCCCCCAGTACGGAAATATTGAGTCGCTCAATGTGTCGGTGGCAACGGGTGTAATCCTGTACGAGGCTGTGCGCCAACGTAATATACAGGAGTGATTCCCCTTTTTTGACTAACCTGATAATTGGACTTTACCGATGAGTGTAAGGAGAATGACCCTGTTTCTTTTGTCGATGCTCTCTGTGCTGTGTGTCGGCGCGGCAAAAGAACCCAAGAAGGTTGGCGCGGCAAAAAAGACTGTCGCAACAATCCTTGTATATAAGGAGGGGCAGTTGCTGGGCAACGGAGTGGGTGTCTACTCGGGAGCGGGTGAGCTGCTTGCTTCCTATTCCCTGTTTTTTGGTGCCGACAGTGCCGTTGCTATAACTCCCGACGGTGTTTCGCGCGAGGTGCAGCGCATTGTTGGTGCGAATGATATTTACGACTGTATAAAATTGCGTACGGCGAGCGACAAGAAGCTGCAGCCGTTGCCGCTTGCGACTGCTGTTGCGGCCGAGGGCGAGACTCTCTATCTTGTGACATACGGGGCAAAGAAAAGCGGCACGGTGGAGCCGCTCAAGGTTGCTGCGGTGAGCAAGGTGGGTGGAACGCCTTACTATACTTTCTCGTTTCCTATGCAGGAGCGTTACCTCTCTGCACCTGTAGTGAACGGGAATGGCGAGCTTGTGGCGCTTATGCAGTCCACTGCTCCCGGCGATACGATAAACAGCTACGCTGTAGGCGCTTCGCTTGCTGCGGGCCTTACAACAACGTCGCTTACATACGGCAGTGAGTTGTTCCGCAAGATAAATATTCCTGTTGCGTTACCTGCGTCGCAAAATGAGGCGCTCACTACGCTGTATCTCCTCCAGGGCTATGCGTACACCGATAATCGTGACAGATATTTGTTGCCCCTCGACGAGTACCGTGAACTTTATCCCGACAGCTATGAGGGCTGTCTTATGCGTGCCGAATACCTTGTTCTTGCCGACAGCGCCTTTGATGGCGCACGCCGCGAATGGAACAGGGCGCTCAAGCTTTCCGACAAGCCCGATGACGTACATTACAATATCTCAAAAGTGTACGCCACGATGCTCTCTCGTGCATCGGGCGACGATGAGCAGCAGTTGCTCGACAGTGCCATTGTGCATATTGCAAAAGCAGTGGATATAAAGCCTGAACCTCTTTACGTGCAGCGTAAGGCCGAGCTGCTTTATGCTAAGGGTGACTATGCTTCTTCTTTTGAATGTTATATGGCGCTCTCGCAGACAAATATGGGTGGAGCCGTTACTTTCGTAGCTGCTTCCCGCTGTAAGGAGGCGCTTGAGGAGTGGGACGCCGCAATTGTTTGTATGGATAGTGCAGTCAATGCATTCGGTGCAGACGCAGATGCGTCTGTAGCGCCGTACATCATACACCGTGCGATGCTCAAGCACCGCGCCAAGCGTTACCGTGAGGCTGTGCTCGACTACAATGCCTATGCGGAGTTGCGCGAGGGTCAGCTCAATGCCAACTTCTACTATAGTCGCGAACAGGCCGAGTATGAGGCGAAGATGTACCAGCAGGCGATTGATGATATTGAGATGGCGCTTTATCTGCAACCCGATGAGCTTGTATATCTTGTTGAAAAGGGCCGGCTGTGTTACAAGGTTAAGTTGATTGATGAGGCTATTGCGGCCCTCACCCGTGCTGCGGAACTTGCAAATGACAATCCCGATGCCCATTATATGCTTGCGCGCTGTTATATGGTCAAGGGCGAAAAGGCTGCGGCAAAGGCGAGTATGCTGCGTGCAAAGGAACTCGGGCATTTTGATGCCGATGCGCGCTTGCAGGATATTGAGGCGATGCAGTAAAATTCTCCTTATTCTATCCTCTGCCACGTAAGGCGGAGGATTCTTTTTGTCTTGTCCGTTACGCAACAGGGGGCTGCAGGGCGCTCGCCCACGAGCCACACTATTGCTCCGCTTGCATCTGTCACAACAAGCTGCCGCTGTTTTTCGATGATGCTGCGCTTGGCGTCGGTGAGATAGTCGCTCACGAGCTTTGAGCCGCGCATTCCGAACGGGGCGAAGCGGTCGCCGTTGCGCGTGCTGCGCAGTGTGAGCGGCAGGGTGACGCACTCAAGGTCTATGCTTGCGCAGTTGCGCGACTTTGGAATTTCTCCGTCGAAGATGACTGTCTCAACAGTGAGGGTACCATAGTCTTCTATCGCTGCGCTGCCGTTGACGGGGAGTGTGAGCTCCACCTGCCCGTGTGTGCGGTTCTTTTCTATGATGAGTTCTTCCCTGTCCTTTACGACTGTGTGGCTGCTGCTTGTGAAAATGCGTCCGCTCTCCTTGTCGAGGCTCTCTATGATGTCCTCGCACTGTGCTCCGTTGAAGCCCATCGGCGAGAGAATCTCGTGCAGAAGAGTGGCGGGCGAGGGTTCCTGTTGCAGCTTGTGTATGCTTATCCTGTTGTTTCTCAGTACTCTGTTGGTGCTCTCTCTTATCGCAGCGTCGTATATGCTCTCTGTCTGCGCCAGACGCAGTGCAGTCTCGTAGAGTGTATGTTGTATCGAGGGGTTAATCTCCTGCATCAGCGGCAGTAGTTCCAGACGCACTTTGTTGCGTGTGTAGTCGGTTGTGAGGTTGCTGCTGTCGGTGACGTATGCCTCTCCCGTGCTTTCCAGAAAATTGATTATATCCTTCCTCCCCACGCACAGCATAGGACGTATTATGTGCCCGTTGCGCGGGCGTATGCCGTGCAGGCCTCTTATCCCTGTGCCGCGTATAAGGTTGAGCAGCAGTGTCTCGGCGCAGTCGTCGCGGTGATGTGCTACGGCAACTGCGTCGGCTTGTTGCTCCTGTCGTTCTTCTTCGAAAAGATTGTAGCGCAGCTCACGTGCAGCCATTTCTATCGAGATTTTCTTCTCGCGTGCATAATCGAGGGTGTCAAAATTTACAACCTTTAGTACTGTGCCAAGGCGTTGGCACAGGTTGCGTACAAAATTCTCGTCGCGCATACTCTCTTCGCCACGCAGATTGAAATTGCAATGCACAGCGCTGCATCTGTAACCAAGAGAATGCAGTATTGTAAGCAGTGCAACAGAGTCGGCTCCGCCGCTCAGTGCAACAATTACCTTACCTCCGATGGGCAGTAGGCTGTTCTTTTCTATGAATTGTGCGATTTTGTGTCTCATTGTGGCTCTTATTTGCTGCTAAGATAGGCTTTTATGTTGGATTTTTTGTTTTTTGTAGAAAAAAATATCGTTTCTCTTTTGTTTTTCGAAAAAATGTACATACCTTTGCAAACGCAAAGCGACACTAAGTGTTTTTTGGTACCTTGGATGAGTGGCTTAGTCAGCGGTCTGCAAAACCGTGTACGGCGGTTCGAATCCGCCAGGTACCTCAGTAAGTCTCCGAATATTCGGAGACTTATTTTTTTGAATAAAAACAGAATATGGCAGATAATTACCTTGAGAAGAAGATGGAGCAGCGCGCTTCGGCAGTTGCTGTAGTAGCCGGCAAGGCGAAAAATAGTGTGCAGTCGCTGTTGCTGAAGAATCGCAGTACGCGTGGCTATGATGCTTCCTTTGTAGTGCGTAAGGATCAGTTGTACCGTATTATTGCTGTAAACAGCAGGATTGCCTCGGCACGAAATGCTCAGCATTTGCGTTTCCGTCCAGTATTGGCCGATGAGGTGGGGAGGGTACTGCCGTATGTCAAGATGGGTTCGGCATTGCCGCATCTGCATCTACCGCAAAAGGGTAGTGAGCCGAATGCGTTTATAGTGGTGTGCAGTGTCGTTGAACCGCGTCCGAGTGTCTATATAGATTTGGGAATATCGGCGCAGAGTATGCTGCTGCAAGCTGTGGAAATGGGGCTCAACGGCTTGTGTATAATGTCTTTCGATAAGGAGAAGATTGTTGAGGCTCTCTCTCTGCCGTATGAGCCGTTGATGGTGCTTGCTGTTGGAAAAAGTGCCGAGAAGATTGAGCTTGTTGAGGTTAGCGCCGATGCACCGCGCGATTATTACCGTTGCAACGGTGTGCATTATGTGCCAAAATTGCCGCTCGACGAGCTGATAATTGGTTGAGGCTTAGGTTGTTTGTCCTCTTTTGTGGTCTTTATTTGACTAACTTGTAATTTGCTTTTGCGTCGGAGCGTGTGGTGAAATTGAAGTGCCACCATTCTGTGCGTATCGTAAGAAAGCCGGCCTCGCGCATTACGCGTCGTAGAAGCCTGCGGTTCTCTATGGCTTCTTTGCTCATCTTTCCTTGTTCAACAAGTTCTTCTTCGTTGTCTATGTGGCTCAAGTATGTCAATCCATCTACCTTTGTACCCATAGGTATGCTGTCGCCATTCTCGTCTACTATGCTCACGTCCACTGCAAGTCCGTAATTGTGCAATCCTCCTCCGTTCTTGGGGTTGCTCACGTAGTTCTGCATTCTTGTGCCTTTTACCTTGTCCCACATTTTCTGCTGTACACTCATAGGGCGGGTGGCGTCGTATATTATGAGTCGCCAACCGGGGTGTATTCTGCCGAGTATTTTGTTTGCCTCGGCTACTGCTTTTGCGGCTTTTGGGTGCAGATAGGCCTTGTCGAAGTCGTACATCTTCTCGCCTACGAAATTGTCGCTCTTTGCGTACATCAAGTCAACTTCTATCGTGGGGTCGAGGGTGTTGATTTCTAAAAATCCATCGAGCGGTGCCTGTGCATAGCTGAATGTTGTAAGTGTGCCGATTATTGTTGCGATTATGGTTCTTTTCATCTGTGTGTTAAAATGAACGGGTCGGCACGTGCCGACCCGCTGTTGTAAGGTTATTATGCGTCGATTTTTGCGTATGTGGCGTTTACTTCGATAAAGTCCCTGCGGGGGCCTACGTCGTCGCCCATAAGCATTGAGAATACATAATCGGCCTCTTTGGCATCGCGTATAGTGACTTGCTTCAAGGTACGTGTCTCGGGGTTCATTGTTGTCTCCCATAATTGCTCGGGGTTCATCTCGCCGAGACCTTTGTATCGCTGTATGTTGATGTCCTTCTCATTGCCTCCGAACTCCTGTACAAACTTATCCTTTTCCTGGTCGTTGTAGCAGTATTTTTTCACTTTTCCTTTGGTGCATTTATAGAGCGGGGGCATTGCCATATAAAGGTGTCCGCCCTCTATGATCTCGGGCATAAAGCGATAGAAGAATGTCATTATAAGTGTACCGATGTGCGCACCGTCCACGTCGGCATCGGCCATCATAATAATCTTGTGGTAACGCAACTTCTCGATATTGGCTTTCTTGCTGTCTTCGGGGTCGAGTCCGAAGCGTACTCCCAGGGCTTGTATGATGTTGTTTACTTCGTCGCTCTCGAATGCCTTGTGCCACATTACTTTCTCTACGTTGAGGATTTTACCGCGCAGGGGAAGGATTGCCTGGAACGTATTCTTGCGGCCTTGCTTTGCTGAGCCGCCCGCAGAGTCTCCCTCGACAAGGAAGAGTTCGCATTTCTCAGGGTTCTTGTCCGAGCAGTCGGCGAGCTTGCCGGGAAGGCCTGCTCCACCCATCGGGCTCTTGCGCTGTACGCTCTCGCGTGCCTTTCGTGCCATAATGCGGGCTGTGGCAGCAAGTATTACTTTGTCGATTATTATCTTTGCCTCTTTTGGGTGTTCCTCGAGGTAGTAGCTCAATGCTTCGCCTACGGCCTGGTCCACAGCGCCTGTAACCTCGTTGTTGCCGAGCTTTGTCTTTGTCTGACCCTCGAACTGTGGCTCTGCCACTTTAACCGACACGATGGCTGTAAGACCCTCACGAAAGTCCTCGCCCGAGATTTCTACCTTGGCCTTTTCTAGTGCCTTTGTGTCGTCGGCATATTTCTTGAGCGTGCGGGTGAGGGCGCGGCGGAAGCCGGCAAGGTGTGTACCGCCCTCTATGGTGTTGATGTTGTTTACGTATGAGTATACGTTCTCGCTGTAGCCAGTGTTGTAGATTACGGCTGCCTCGATGGGCACACCTTGCTTTTCGGTGTTGAGGTATATTACATCGCCAATCAAAGGTGTGCGTGAAGAGTCGATGTAACGGACAAATTCCTTCAATCCCTCGGTAGAGAAGAATGTCTCGTGCTTGTACTCGCCGTTCTCGTCGGCCTCGCGCTTGTCGGTGAGGCTGATTGTGATTCCTGCGTTGAGGTAAGCAAGCTCGCGAAGGCGTGTTGCTAATATCTCGTACCTGTATTCGCTTACAACGAATATGCTGTCGTCGGGCTGGAATGTCTGGCGTGTTCCGCGTATGTCGGTTGTGCCTACGCAGTGTACGCTCTCAAGGGGCTTGCCGCAGGAGT
The DNA here is from genome assembly GCA_017554605.1 of Bacteroidaceae bacterium. Taxonomy (GTDB): domain Bacteria; phylum Bacteroidota; class Bacteroidia; order Bacteroidales; family Bacteroidaceae; genus HGM04593. The sequence continues at coordinate 2,533 of JAFZIA010000081.1, read as the reverse complement.
AGTTCTGCTCGTAGTGCTTGCCGTCGCGGAATACCTCGGTCTTCATTTGTTTCGACAGTGCGTTCACGCACGATACACCCACTCCGTGGAGTCCTCCCGAGACTTTGTATGAGTCTTTGTTGAACTTGCCACCGGCGTGAAGGACTGTCATCACGACCTCAAGTGCCGAACGGCCCTCTTTCTCGTGCATATCTACGGGTATACCTCGACCGTTGTCCTGGACGGTAATTGAGTTTCCTGGATTTATGGTTACGTCGATGTGTGTACAGAAACCTGCCATAGCTTCGTCGATGGAGTTGTCCACAACCTCGTAGACAAGGTGGTGGAGTCCCTTTTCGCTTATGTCTCCAATGTACATTGCTGGGCGCTTGCGGACTGCTTCGAGTCCTTCAAGAACCTGTATGCTGTCGGCTGAATAGTTTGCTGCTGAAGCATTTTTAATCTCTTCGCTCATATAGTGTTTGTCTTGATTTTCTGATTTGTCTAAACTGAACAAAAATACAAAAAAACGGTGGATTGTGCAAGCGTAAAGCGCAAAAAGAAGCGAAGTGCCGCTTCTTTTTGCGCTGTGTTCTTTTCTTGGGCCGGCGTGTGTTGCCTATGTGTATTCTGGGCAGTTGGTCTTGTGTATGAGCGCAAAGGTCGGATTTTATAATCCGACCTCGCATTAGGTAAATATATGTCGTTAATATACTTAAGCTAACTTAGCGATTCTTGCGCAAAGACCCGACTTGAGGTTTGCTGCCTTGTTTCTGTGGATAAGACCGCGCTTAGCCATTCTGTCAAGCATTTTCTGTACTTGGGGGAATTTGGCGAGTGCCTCTTCCTTGTTTGTTACGGCGCGAAGACCGCGAACTGCTGAACGCATATTCTTACCGTAGTAACGGTTGAGCAGATTTTTCTTCTCTGTCTGACGGATTCTCTTAAGTGATGATTTATGGTTTGCCATCTCTTTATAAATGTTTTTATCGTTTTACTTGTAGCCCATAGGGGAATCGAACCCCTCTTTCAAGAATGAAAATCTTGCGTCCTAGCCGATAGACGAATGGGCCTTGGAGATTATGCCTGTTAAGGCAGGTGGCTTTAACGCTCTTTTGAGCCCTAAGCGGTTGCAAAGGTAGAACTTTTTTTTTATATGGCAAAGTTTTTTCAAAGTTTTTTTGTATTTTTGTTTCACTTTTATACCCTTAGGACGCATTTATGGTTGAAACTTTAACAGGAATTGTACTGAGAACTATCAAATACAGCGACAATCTTATGATTGCCGATATGTACACCAGGGAGCGGGGGCGTGCCTCGTTCCTGGTTCCCGTGTCGCGGGGCAAGCGTACAAAGGTGCGCAGCGTGATGTTCCAACCGCTCTCTATGCTCACGTTCACTGCGAATGCGGGCAGGGGAAAGTCCTTGCCGCGTCTGTCCGAGGTGCAGCCTTATGTCATATATGACACTATTCCTTATGATGTGGGAAAGTCGGCTGTTGCCATTTATATTGCCGAGTATCTGGTTGCGGTACTGCGCGAGGAGGGCGAGAATGAGGCGCTTTTTGCCTATCTCGACTATGCCTTGTGCTTTTTCGACGGAATGCGCGCTCCCTGCGCCGACTTTCACATTGTATTTCTCCTGCAACTGACCCGTTTCCTGGGAATATACCCGAATGTCGAGGGTGTGGCCGGCAACAGGTATTTCGACCTCCAGGCTGGAACCTTGGTGGGCGAGTCCCCTTTGCATTCACATTACCTCACCCCCGAGGATACGCGCAATTTCATCGGAATGCTTAGGATTGACTTCGATTCGATGCACGGGCTTTCATTAAACAGAAAAGCGCGAGGCGAGTACCTTGCGCTTATACAGAATTATTACAGTCTGCACGTACCCGATTTTCCCGATATAAAGTCGTCCGACGTGCTGCGTGAGCTTTTCGACTGATTATCCCAGCAGTCCTTTTACAATTGCCGATATTGTGCGGCCGTCGGCTTTGCCGGCGAGGCGCTTGGTGGCTGTACCCATCACCTTGCCCATCTCCTGGGGGGTGGATACGCCAAGCTCGGCTATAATCTCCTTTACTATGGCGCGTACCTCCTCCTCGCTCATCTGCTCGGGGAGATATTTCTCCATTACGGCAACCTGTGCAAGCTCTTCCTGTGCAAGGTCGATGCGGTTCTGGCTCTGGTAGAGCTCGGCCGACTCGCGTCCCTGCTTTACGAGCTTCTGTATAATCCTGATGGCTGTCTCGTCGCTCACGGTGTCGTTGGCGCCGGGTGCGGTCTTTGCTTCGAGAAGCACTTTCTTTATGTTGCGGAGTGTGGCAAGGGCTACTTTGTCCTGTGCCTTCATTGCCTCTTTGATGGCATTGCTTATTGTGTCGAAAATGGTCATAGTTGTATTTTTGTTTTTAGAAGCTGTTTAAATTTATATCGTTAAGTTTTTTATAGGTCAAAAATATTGCCAACGAGCAAAACGCAAGTTTACTTGCAGTTTTTCGGCGAGTGCAGCCTATTTTGGCGCAATGCAAAAGTGGAATGTTTTATTATTT
>JAFZIA010000009.1 GCA_017554605.1 Bacteroidaceae bacterium | reverse complement strand
TGTTTAACCGCTAGTTAGACGCGCGTAGCGTGGCTAACTGAGGGCGATCCGCAGCACCCTTAAAACAGCCGTAAGCCGCAATGACAAGCAAGTACCTGACCGAGTGCACGCATTCCTGCGGCACGAGCAAAGGGAACTTGCGACAATTTCTTTTGTGCAAGGTTTTTTGTTTCTTTTTTTCGCAAAAAAAGAAAGCAGAAGAAAATACTACAACGAGAGAATTGCCGAAAAATAACACCGGGAAGGTGGTTGAAAGAATTGTTATCCACAGTAAATTTCTACTGAGCCCGAATTTTGGCTGCACTCGCTGTGTGTGTAAGCAAGCTTCCATTCGCTCGTTTGCACAAAATTTCCTCTTTATCGAAAAAGGAGCACTAATATCTCTTTATTAAGATTTTACCCAAAAAGCACAAACAATTGTAACAAAAGGAAGTAGCGCTCCTCGCACGAAGAGGAGCTGCCCGCAGAGCGGAGGAGTCAATAAAGCAAAAACGTAGAAGAAGCCTCAAAAAGCGCTGTAAGCGCGAAATTATAAAGCGTAGTCCGTCAGGGCTACGAATGCAATACAAGAGTCTATGAGCGCCGTAGGTGCGACATTGTTCCCAACCAGCGCAGCCAAGTTTCGCCAAAAATCAAATATAAGAACCAGTTTTATTCTGGCTGAATAAAAACTGGTTCTTAGAGAGAAAAACACAAAACAATCACCACATAATTCACAAAAAGCACCTTGAAAATATTTTTGATACAAAAAAGCTGAATGTTATTTACGATTATTTCAAAAACTCTAAAATTTTATATTACCTTAGCCACACAAAAGGTTGCATTCTGCTTGTAAGCAAGGAGCAACTTTAGAGAAAAAGACAAACCTCTAACAGATATATTATGGAAGAGAAGAGAGAAAAACTTTTTACAGAGTTCACCCCCGTATCACCACAAGAGTGGAAAGATAAAATTGTAGAGGACCTCAAAGGCGCCGACTACGACAAGAAAATGATATGGCGCACATCGGAAGGATTCAGCGTAAATCCCTTTTACACCAAAAGCGACACCCAAGATATAAAACTGAGTGCACCAGGCGAGTACCCCTACACTCGTGGAAACAGCAACAGCAACAACTGGAACATAAGACAGAGCATTGCAACCGACGATGTTGAGGCAGCAAACGCAAAGGCCCGCAAGATTCTTGCCGAGGGTGTGACATCTATCAGTTTTTCGATAAAGGGACGAATGGTATCGGCCGAATTTATTGCAGCACTGCTCAAGGACATAGACATCGAGAAGACCGAGCTTAACTTTGCCGTCTGCGCCAAGCGTACAGTGGATTTTGCATCACTGTTTGCCGACTACTGCAAGCAGAGAGGAAGCGCATTGGATAAGATACACGGCACAATTGAGTACGACCCAATATGCAAGGAACTCGGGCGCGGCAAGATAATAGAAAATTACATAGACAACATAAAGAGCCTGCTACAAGCAACAGCACAAATGCCCAATATGCGATGCGTGGCAGTAAATGCAGTAGAGCTATGCAATGCTGGAGCATATATAACCCAGGAGCTCGGATACGCCCTTGCGTGGGGTAACGAATATATGCACGCGATGACCGAGGCAGGAGTACCGGCCGACGTTGCAGCCACAAAAATAAAGTTCAACCTTGGAATATCGAGCAACTTCTTTATGGAGATTGCCAAGTTCCGCGCAGCACGCAGCCTTTGGGCAAAGATTGTGGAGCAGTATGCACCCGAGTGCAGATGCGCAGGCAAGATGATTGTCCACGCTGTGACATCGACATTCAACCTAACCCTCTTCGACCCCTACGTGAATATGCTCCGCACACAGACCGAGGCAATGAGCGCAGCCATTGCAGGAGTAGAGTCGATAACCGTACTGCCCTACGACTCGGTGTACGAGACACCCACCGAATTTGCCGAGCGCATAGCAAAGAACCAGCAACTGATTCTCAAGCACGAGAGTCACCTCGACAAGGTGGCCGACCCCGCTGGCGGTTCATACTACATTGAGAGCCTCACACGCTCCATAGCAACCGAGGCCTGGAAAATATTCCTTGCAACCGAAGAGGCAGGAGGCTTCCACGCAGCAGTAAAGGCGGGAACAGTACAGCAGGCTATTGAGGAGAGCAGCAACAGCCGTCGCACCGCACTTGCAAAGCGGCGCGAGATATTGCTGGGAACAAACCAATATCCCAACTTCGGCGAGACATCGGAGGGACACGAACCCCTGCAGAAATTCTGCTGCTGCGGCAAGCCCGAGACACACCGCGAGGGTACGCTCTACAAGAGCCGTCTGGCAACAGAATTCGAGGAGCTTCGCCTTGCCACAGAAAATAGTGGCAAGCGCCCCAAAGCCTTTATGCTCACGATAGGCAACCTTGCGATGCGTCAGGCAAGAGCACAGTTCTCGTGCAACTTCCTTGCCACAGCCGGATACGAGGTTATAGACAACCTTGGATTCGAAAGCATAGAAGAGGGAGTGAAAGCAGCCCTCGACGCCAAGGCCGACATTGTGGTAATATGCTCGAGCGACGCAGAGTATGCCGAGTACGCAATACCCGCATACAAAGCGCTCGACGGCAAAGCACTCTTTATAGTTGCCGGAGCACCCGAGTGTATGCAAGAGCTGCAGGAGGCAGGCATAGAGAACTTCATACACGTGAGAGTAAATGTCCTTGATACTATGAAGGCATTGAACGCAAAGTTGGGCATCTAAAATATTTGTGCTATGAGAAAGAATTTCAACAACATAGATATATTTGCAGGCAACACAGCAACAGCCTGCACACAAGAGAGCATCTGGCAGACTCCCGAGCAGATAAACGTAAAGGCAGTGTACACAAGCGACGACCTCAAGGAGATGGAGCACCTCGACTATGCAGCGGGCCTTCCTCCCTACCTGCGAGGCCCCTACTCTATGATGTACACCTTCCGTCCGTGGACCATCAGACAATATGCAGGCTTCTCCACAGCCGAGGAGTCGAACGCCTTCTACCGCCGCAACCTCGCATCGGGACAGAAGGGACTGTCGGTTGCATTCGACCTTCCCACGCACCGCGGCTACAACCCCGACAACGAACGCGTAGTGGGCGACGTGGGTAAAGCAGGAGTATCAATCTGCTGTATGGAAAATATGCAGCAGTTGTTCGACGGCATTCCATTGAACAAGATGTCGGTATCGATGACAATGAACGGCGCAGTGCTTCCTGTGCTCGCCTTTTACATAAACGCAGCCCTTGAGCAGGGCGCCAAGCTCGAGGAGATGGCAGGCACCATACAGAACGACATTCTCAAGGAGTTTATGGTGCGCAACACATACATCTATCCGCCTGCATTCTCAATGCGCATAATAAGCGACATTTTTGCCTACACGTCGCAGAAGATGCCCAAGTTCAACTCGATATCAATCTCGGGCTACCATATGCAGGAGGCAGGAGCATCGGCCGATATTGAGCTGGCCTACACCCTTGCCGACGGACTGGAATATGTACGTGCAGGTGTAGCCGCAGGCATTGACATTGACGCTTTTGCACCGCGACTCTCGTTCTTCTGGGGCATTGGAATGAACCCCTTTATGGAGATTGCCAAGATGCGTGCCGCACGTATGCTGTGGGCAAAAATCATAAAGAGCTTCAACCCCAAGAACCCCAAGTCGATGGCACTGCGCACACACTCGCAGACATCGGGCTGGTCGCTCACAGAGCAGGACCCCTTCAACAACGTTGGACGCACAGTGATTGAGGCAATGTCGGCAGCAATGGGACACACACAGTCGCTGCACACCAATGCACTGGACGAGGCCATCGCCCTGCCCACCGACTTCTCGGCACGTATTGCACGCAACACACAGATATACCTACAAGAGGAGACACAGATTTGTCGCGTAATAGACCCCTGGGGCGGTTCGTACTACGTCGAGAGCCTTACACAGGAGATTGCACACAAGGCGTGGAAACTCATTCAGGAGGTGGAGGAGCTTGGAGGAATGGCAAAGGCCATTGAGACAGGCATTCCCAAGATGCGCATTGAGGAGGCTGCTGCACGCACCCAGGCACGCATTGACAGCGGCAAGCAGATTATAGTGGGCACAAACGCCTACCGCCTTGAGAAAGAAGAACCCATAGACATTCTAGAGGTTGACAACACCACAGTGCGCAACGAACAGCTTGAAGCACTCAAGCGCAACCACAGCAACCGCGACGAAGAGGCAGTGAAGGCTGCTCTTGCCAAGATTACCGAATGCGCCCGCAGCGGTGAAGGCAACCTGTTGGAATGTGCAGTGGAGGCAGCAAGCCTACGCGCCACACTGGGAGAGATTTCAGATGCCTGCGAAGAGGTTGCAGGACGTTATAAAGCAACAATCAGAACAATATCAGGAGTGTATTCAGCAGAGAACCGCGACGACGAAAGCTTTAAGAAAGCCTGTCGCTTGACCGAAGAGTTTGCAAAGGTTGAGGGCCGCCGCCCCCGAGTATTCATTGCCAAGATGGGACAGGACGGCCACGACCGCGGCGCAAAGGTCGTTGCTACGGGATATGCCGACTGTGGCTTTGATGTAGATATGGGAATGCTGTTCCAGACACCCGCCGAGGTCGCACGCCAGGCGGTGGAGAACGACGTACACGCAGTGGGCGTATCGTCACTCGCAGCAGGTCACAAGACACTTGTACCACAGCTCATCGAGGAGCTTGCAAAGCTCGGACGCGAGGACATTATGGTATTTGCAGGCGGAGTAATACCTGCTCAGGACTACGATTTCCTCTATCGCGCCGGAGTGATGGGCATATTCGGCCCCGGAACAAGCGTAGCAAAAGCAGCCTGCGACATTATGCAGATTTTATTAAACAAAGAAGACGAGGAATAAAAGGAGAGAATGATTGTTTGCATAGCAGAGAAACCCGACGCCGCCAGGAATTTTGCAGAGATTCTTGGCGCGCGTTCGCGTAGAGATGGATATTTCGAGGGGAACGGCTACCAAGTAACGTGGGCGATCGGTCATTTGTGTACACTAAAAGAGCCGCACGACTACACCGATATGTGGAAACGATGGACACTGGGCAGCCTGCCAATGATTCCGCCACGTTTCGGTATAAAGCTCATAGAGAGCAAAAACATAGGAAAACAGTTCGCTGTAATAGAGAAACTAATACAGGCAGCGGATACAATAATAAACTGCGGTGATGCCGGGCAAGAGGGAGAGCTCATACAGCGATGGGTAATGCAGAAGGCCGGGGCACACTGCCCCGTCAAGCGTCTGTGGGTATCGTCGCTAACTGACGAAGCCATACGCGAGGGCTTCGCGAACCTTAAAGACCAAAGCGAATACCAGTCGCTCTACGAGGCCGGTCTGTGCCGCGCCATAGGCGATTGGCTGTTGGGAATGAACGCCACACGACTGTACACACTAAAATACGGTCGCGACAGACAGGTATTGTCGATAGGACGTGTTCAAACCCCCACATTGGCACTGATTGTGAAACGCTACCACGAGATAGCCAATTTTGCACCCACGCAATACTGGGAACTAAAGACCGTATACCGCGATACCACATTCAACGTTACAAGCGGCCGCTTCGATAAGGAAGAAGAGGCACAAGAGGCAATGCAAAAGATTATAGGAGAGCCGTTTACCGTAACCGGCGTAACGGCAAAGAACGGAGTGGAGAACCCTCCCCGACTCTACGACCTTACATCGCTGCAGGCCGACTGCAACAGAAAATTTGCCCTCACGGCCGAGATAACCTTGCAAACAATACAGTCGCTCTACGAGAAGAAACTCACCACCTACCCACGTGTAGACACCACCTATCTGAGCGACGACATTTATCCCAAATGCGAGGGGATACTCAAAGGACTGCGCGACTATCAGCCGTTGACAACCGAACTCATTGGGAAGCCGCTGCCAAAGTCTAAGAAAGTATTCGACAACAAAAAGGTGACCGACCACCACGCGATAATCCCCACAGGAGTATATCCGCAGGGACTCACAGACATAGAGAAAAAGGTATACGACCTTGTAGTGAGGCATTTCATCGCCGTCTTTTATCCCGAGTGTAAATTCCGCACAACAACTGTGCTGGGAGAGAGTGCAGGCGTAGAGTTCAAGACAACCGGAAAGGTCATAACCTCGCCCGGCTGGAAGGTGGTGTTTGCCCAAGATACAACCGAAGAGAAAGAGGAAAATAACGACAAAGACAAAATTCTTCCGCCTTTTATAAAAGGGGAGAGCGGACCGCATACCCCCGGGCTGCAAGAGAAGTGGACACAGCCACCTAAGAACTACACCGAGGAGACATTGCTGCGTGCAATGGAGTCGGCTGGTAAATTGGTTGACAACGAGGAACTGCGCGAAGCGATGAAACAGAACGGTATTGGCCGCCCCTCTACCCGTGCAGCCATCATCGAGACACTGTGCAAGCGCAATTATATACGCCGCGAGCGCAAGAACATCATTGCCACCCCCACAGGAATAAGCCTCATTGCGCTCATAAGAAACGAACTGCTTAAAAGCGCCGAGCTCACAGGACAGTGGGAGAAGAAGCTGCGCGACATTGAGAAAAAAGAGTATAACGCGCAGGAATTTATAAATGAGATGAAGCTGTTGGTTACACAGGTGGTAAACGATGTGCTCAGCGATAACAACACTCTTGATAATACATAGAAAGCTTTGGGGTTAGCAGGGCTCAGTAGAATAAAGGTGTGGGCAATTTGCTTATATTAATGGAATACCATATAACTTTATCTGTTCAAGCAGGTAATTTCCTGACCAACTGCACGCCGAAAAGAAATTCAGGTTGCGGATAGGCTGTTTTAAGGAAACAGTGCGAGAGAAAGCTTGTGCAAGCGAATGGGTGAATGCTTGCATTCACACGCAATGAGCGCAGCCAAACTTGCACGAAGTGAAT
>JAFZIA010000080.1 GCA_017554605.1 Bacteroidaceae bacterium | reverse complement strand
TTTTATTATTTTTCGAGGGCGCGTAGCGGGCTACGTAACCGAGAGAAAGAAGAAAACGGGCAGTTTTGAACATAAAAAACAACGAAATAACGGCTTCCAATATAATAATAACTTTTTTTAGAAATTTAAACAGCTTCTAAAGTTTGTTTTTATCCCTATGGATTGCCGATGCGTTCGTACAGCCATAATTCTTCCTTGCATTTATTCCGCTGTTTCGGAAAATTAGCCGTAAATTTGCGGCATAATAACAACGATACATTTATTGCGATGAAACGACTGCTGATTATTGCTTTCTTCCTTTTGGTTCTTTCTGTTCCTGCCACTGCGCAAAGACGCCTCATTGATGCTGTTGACAAGACTCCTGTATCCATAGCCTCCATTCTGGACGCAGCGGGAAATATGGTGGGATTTACCTTGAGTGACGGTACATTTACCGATATTCCCTCCTCTTCCTATCCTGTAACCATTCGCTGCATAGGATACGAGCAGCTTGTAATAGAAACCCCGCAGGACAAGACATACGAGATTATGCCCGTTTCATACGAGTTGGACGAGGTTGTGATTGTTCCTGTTGAGCGCAACATATTGAAGCAGACCTTCTATGTGCGCGAATATTTCAGTATGAATACACAAACCGATACTGTGACGTACTTTATTGAGCATATGGCCCACCGCTTTATCCCTGCTACAGAAAAAGTAAAGTATAGCGGAAACACGTCGTTGCGCATCCAGTGTACCAGGGCTTATTCGCGCATAAAGATGTTCGGAAAGGACAGTGTCGCGTCCGACCCTAAGTCTATGTTCCCGTCTATGCTCTCTGTCATCGACCTGTATGACGAGGAGGAGCTTGCCCACGAATCCCTGAGAGAGCAGGGCGGTGCGGGCAATATCTACGAGGAAAAGGGAAAATCGGGAATGTCGCTGATTCAAAAACAGAATGCCCATACATTTACTGTAATTGAAGATGTCCTTGCCGAAAAAGAGGGACACAGTGTCTCTCCCTGGTCCTTGAAAATGTTGGGACTTGCAATGGATATAGGGCAGTTGTACACAACGCGCGTATATCGTGTGAACGACAAGGGCGTATATCTGCCAAAGGATATGATAGAGTGCGGAATGGTTATGGAGGCCGACGGGCGCGGAAAGTTCATACGTAAAATTCTCAAGTCCGACAAACCGGTTGAGGTACGTCTGATGATTGAGGCCTATCTGGTCGACAGCGATTACCTCACTAAGGAAGAGGCTAAGGCGGAGTACAAGAAAAAAGATTCCGATGTGGAGTTTGTCATTCCCTCTACCGTACCCCCGTTGAATGATGCCACAAGGCAAATGGTAGAGCGTGCCAATGGCAATCAATGACAATGATGAGGCTGTCCCAAAAGCCTCATTTTTAGACGGTCAATCCCCGATAGAATTTCTTTCTGACGGGGATTGTCTTCTTTATTAAATGACTTTTTAGCCACCTTCGTCTGTTGCTGGGGCTGAACAGAAAGAGTTTTTTTACTCCCCGTTCTTGTTTCCCAAAATATTCTCTATGAAATTCTCCAGGGAGTATTCGCTCGTCATTCCAATCTTTTGGCGGAAGCGGTGGCGGAGCATCAGGACACTTCTCGGTGCAATAGCCAGCAGCTCGGCAATCCTCTTGTTGTCCTGCTTCAATACAATGAGCATAGAGAGAAGTTCTTCGCGGTGGGTGATGGACGGTACCTTCTCGCGTATGCGGGGGAGAAAGAGCGGATACAGCAGCTCGAAGCATTGACGGAACTTCGACTCTCCTTCTGTCTGTAGGAGAGAAGGGGTCAATGTCTTCAATTCCTGGCGGTTGTCCCTGTCGTCAAGGAACTCTTTTATTGCTTCTGCCCTCATCTCCTTCTCGGCATTTGACTGGTTGAGCTGCTGAATCAATGAGCTAAGCTTCTTGTCGGCCTGCTTCATTTGCATTCTGTGCTGTCTCTTCTGGTACAGTAGGAGCGCGGCTATTGCTGTAATTATTATTGCAGATACTACAATGCATATGATGAGCAGCAGACGTTGGTTGTCCTGTTCAAGCTGCATCATCTTCAGTTCCTGTCTCTTGTGCTCGGTCTGCAGGTCGACTATTGCTTCGGCAAGGTTGAAGTTCAGTCTCTTTTCCCTGAATATATGCTGCTCCTTAAGCATCATTGCAACATACTGTTCCACTTTCTTCCGGTTATTGCTTTTCAGATAGTGGTTGAGGATAGGCTCGTAGTCGAGTTGTATATATGCGGGCGAATCGCTCATATTCAGCAAAGAGCATAGGCTGTCCGACATTATTTCGGCCGAGTCGCTCTTTTCGCATTTAAGGTAGGCCTGTGCCAACTGGTGGTATGCCTTTGCGCGGTTCACGGCAGTTCCTTGCAGGGCAACCTGCTGCAGTTCCAGTATGCCCGTGTATAAGGAGTTGCCGCCATTCCCGGTCAGTAAAGTGCCGTAAAGAAGGTTGACGTCTACCATACCGCTGTTATATGGCAATTGTTGGCACAGTTTGCGAGCCTCTCCTGCATATATGGGAACAGAGTCTCTCTCCCCCAGTCTAAGCAGCGCCCAACCTTTCTTGATGTAGCTCTGTGCCGAGACCATCGGATTCTTCATTGTCATATTTCTTTCCACCCGTATCGCCTCCGATGCGTACAGGTTGGCATACTCGGGAATATCCCAGTAGAGGAACAGGTCAATCAATGAGTTGAGGCTGTTCAGTACTCCAAGGTCGTCTTTCCGTGCCAGTGCTTCTTCCTTGCTTTGCTGGAACAGCTCCAGGGCTTTGTTCAGTTGTCCGTTACGTTTGTACACAGAGCCAAGCATTGCCGTCACCCATTGCTTGCCCGAGGTGTTCTTGCATAATTGTGCCTGTACCAATGCCTCTTGACACCAGTATATTACCTCTTTCTGATAGTCGGGGTTGCTGTAAAAGACTGCGGCGGCGTAGGCATAGTCGCGGAAATACCGTTCGGGGGTAGGGTGATGGAGCGGAAGGGTGAATACCTTTATCATTGTCTCTTCTGCTTCCGTCATATTCTCGGTACGCGACAGGGCATATCCCAAAACCGAATAGTAATCCCTCAAGCATTGTTCCTGTATGGCGGGTGACGCCTTGAATACCTCCTGCAGGGCCGATACACAAGCCTCGGGCTCGCCCTTGCTCTGGTAAGTATTCATCAGTTGTACCAGTGCTTCGGTGTGCATAATCAGTTGTTGCCCTGTGAGGCCGCTTTCCTCTAAGGGTTGTATCAGGTAGTTCTTGAATGCAGCGATAGCCTCATTGAACTTTCCTTCGCGTTGCAAGCTCCTTGCCTGCCGAAAGAGATTTTCGTTGGCAAAACTGCTGCAACATATTAACAGCAGTGTGTAGAATATAAGTATGTATTTGCTGCAAAAAGGTACGCACATATTCTTTTGTCTTTAGTGTTTCAGTTTAGTTGTAACTTGTAAATTCTGTCTGGTTTTTGAGACTTTTCTGTATGCTGGTTCTCCCTTCCTTTGTAGATTACCAGTAGACTGCTTTTTGAATATAGCTCTCATTTTACAAATTTATGTAAATTATATGTAGGGATACAAATATAAATGTTTACATTTTGGTTTACATTCAGATGTTTTTATGTGTAAACGCCCTTGTGTATATTAAAATGTAGGATTTTGTTTTTTGAAAATTAAGAGATGTCGAACTAAATTTGCATTAAAGGATAAACGATGTAGATGCCGGGAGTTGCTTAGAGTTTGAAATAAGACGGCCTCTCAAGAAGATACGTATTGTAATATTATTAATACCAATTTTATGAAGAGATTTTTTCTGCTGATTTTTACATTGTGTATTGCCTTCGTGGCCAATGCACAGGACGTTCCCTACTCAAAATACCTTACTTACACAAAGGAGGAATTCAAGGAGAACAAATTCAAGTACGACGACGATACCAATACCTGGTCCTTGCGCAAGAGCAGTGGTCTTAACGTGACACTGAATGTGCTGGCTATCCTTGCCGACGCTTCGGAGGAGGTGCGTCCTGCCACCAACGATTACAGCATTCTGGTACAGTTCGGAAAGGAGGAGAAAGCAGCATACGTACAGGTCGTATTCTACAACGACGATACCTACCACAAACTCCTTACTTTTATGAAAGACAATGGCCAGAACCTTGTAGAGACCTCGTCGGGCAAGATTGTGAAGCACCAGGCTTTCATTGGCGATTATGCCTTGGAGCTTGATATGGAGCAGCGCATTATCAGCCGTACTTCGTCACGTACAGCCGACCGTAAGGCTGTGAAGAATGTCGACGAGTCGTACAACAAGTATTGCTTTGTCATCAGGACCGACGTTGAGCCCTGGTCGAAATATCTCGACAAACAGGCTGCCAAGAAGGCCAAGCGCGACGCTAAAGGAAAGAAAAAGAAGACCGTTGACGAGATGATGTAATAAACCTGTATTTTATTTTTTAACAATATCCACTAACACAAATTAATGATTATGAAAAAGGTAATTAAAGCATTGGCATTTGTTGCTGCGTGTGCACTTGTTAGCAGTTGTGCAACAATTTCAAACCCTGTAACAGCGACAACTAACCCCTTCGGTACAAAGTGCGGCGTTGCAAAGAGCACTCTTTATCTTGGTGGTCTCTGGAGCTCAAAGGGTGAGGAGAACGGTATCGACAAGGCTGCTAAGTCGGCTGGTATCACCAGAATCTCGCACGTTGATTCTTACACAAAGAGCTATCTCCTTGGTATAGTTATCGAGCAGTACACAAAGGTTTACGGTGAATAATCACAGAGCTGTCTGTTGTACAACGCAAAAGAGGAGCCGTTAAGTGACTCCTCTTTTGCGTTGTATTTATGTCTCTTTCACTTCTTGTATCTCTCGCTGAGTACCTTAATCATATCAACAGTCATACTGTCGAGGTCGTACGAAGGACGCCAGTCCCACTCCTCGCGTGCACAACTGTCGTCCATCTTGTCGGGCCACGATTCGGCTATAGCCTGGCGTATGGGGTCATCTACGTAGTGCATCTTGAAGTCGGGGATATACTTGAGGATAGCGTTCCTTATGATTTCGGGGTCGAAGCTCATTGATGCCACATTGAAAGCGTTGCGGTGTATAAGGCGCGAGGGGTCGGCATTCATAATGTCTATTGCAGCTTTTAGCGCGTCGGGCATATACATCATATCCATAAATGTGCCGGCCTTGATGGGGCAGGCAAAATCCTCGCCCTTCACTGCTGCGTAGTAAATCTCTACGGCGTAGTCGGTTGTTCCTCCGCCGGGTAGTGTTACGTTGGAAATAAGTCCAGGGAAGCGCACAGCGCGTGTATCTACTCCGTACTTTGTGAAATAGTAGTCGCTCAAAAGCTCGGTGGCAACCTTTGTCACGCCGTACATTGTGCGCGGACGCTGTATCGTATCCTGCGGGGTGTTTATGCGCGGAGTGTTAGGGCCGAACGAGCCTATCGAGCTTGGGGTGAACACGGCGCATTTCTTTTCGCGTGCAATCTCAAGGATATTGATGAGTCCGTTCATCTGAATGTCCCACGCAAGCAAGGGCTTTGCCTCGGCAACGGCCGAGAGCAGCGCTGCAAGGTTATATATTGTGTCGATATTGTATTTCTCTACAACCTCGGCAAGCTGTGCAGCATCGCACACATTGGCAACAGCCGATGGACCGCTCTCCAGAAGCTCGCCCTTGGGCTCTGCTCCGTGAATGTATCCGGCAACGATATTGCCATTGGGTATCTGCCTACGCAATGTCATTGTAAGCTCGGAACCAATCTGTCCCGTTGAACCGATGATTAGTACATTTTTCATAACTCTATCAAATGTTTAGGTTTTTCAATCTTAGTGTGCATCTGCTATTGCAGATGTTTCTCTTTGCGAATATACATTAAATTTTCTTAGGTGCGTTCTTTTTATATTTTTTTTTGAAATAAGGTCTCTATTGTTATTTTTTATTATAAAAATATCTACTTGTTACCGAAATAAATTACATTTGCAGTTGTTACGATTGTTTCATCATTTAAATATATAATTATGTACGGAAAATTCCAAGACTATTTGCAGAGTGAACTTGCTGCCATTGACGAGGCGGGTCTCTACAAAAGAGAACGTAATATAGCCTCGCAGCAGGCTGCCGAGATTACCCTTGAGGACGGTTCGGTTGCCCTTAACTTTTGTGCCAACAACTATCTGGGACTGGCTAACAGCCCCCGCCTCATAGAAGCTGCCCGCAAGGCAATGGAGGAGCGCGGCTTCGGAATGTCTTCGGTGCGTTTCATCTGCGGTACACAGGATACACACAAGGTGCTCGAAAAGGCTATTGCCGACTATTTCCGCACCGAGGATACAATTCTCTACGCTGCCTGCTTCGATGCGAACGGTGGTGTGTTCGAGCCTCTCTTCACAGCCGAGGACGCCATTATCTCCGATTCTCTTAATCACGCTTCCATTATCGACGGTGTACGCCTGTGCAAGGCGCAGCGCTACCGCTACGCCAATGCCGATATGGCCGACCTTGAGCGTTGTCTGCAAGAGGCACAGGCCCAGCGCTTCCGCATCATTGTTACCGACGGTGTGTTCTCAATGGACGGCAACGTAGCTCCTATGGACAAGATTTGCGACCTTGCCGAGAAGTACGATGCCCTTGTGATGGTGGACGAGAGTCACTCGGCTGGTGTAGTGGGTGCAACCGGACACGGTGTAGCCGAGCAGTTCGACTGCTACGGACGCATCGACATTTTCACCGGTACACTCGGTAAGGCCTTCGGTGGAGCAGTGGGTGGCTTTACAACAGGACGTAAGGAGATAATAGATATGTTGCGTCAGCGCTCGCGTCCCTACCTCTTCTCCAACTCCCTGCCTCCCTCGGTGGTTGGAGCCTCTATCGAGATGTTCAAGATGCTTTCCGAGAGTGATGTGCTTCACGACAAGCTGCAGGCCAATGTGAATTATTTCCGCGACAAGATGATGGCTGTGGGGTTCGATATAAAGCCCACCCAGTCGGCAATATGCGCTGTGATGCTCTACGATGCAAAGCTCTCGCAGGTGTTTGCATCGAAGATGGCCGAGGAGGGTATATTTGTGACTGGCTTCTACTATCCTGTAGTGCCCAAGGGACAGGCGCGTATCCGTGTGCAGCTATCTGCAGGTCACGAGCAGGAGCACCTCGACCGTGCCATTGCAGCCTTCATAAAGGTTGGCAAAGAGCTTGGAGTGATAAAGTAATAAGCTGTTAAAATAACGAAGGGGTGAGCCAATAGACTGTTGGCTCACCCCTCGTTTATATATTTGCCTACCAGTTCAGTCTTAGGGTGACAGGGAAACTGATTTTAGTGCTGTTTTTTTTTGTTTTACTCCTGCGCCTTCCAAGACCTTTTTTTATAAGCAGTGGAGCAGTATATACTTTTAATACAATTGTTTACGTTTATTTTTAGGTAGCATCTAAATAAAAGAAATGGTAATGATATAGCAGTTGACCCATAAGTAGTTTTATAGCAGTATCATCTACTCCTCACCGCTCCGCGGAGCTCCTCTTCGCAAGAGGAGCACTATATACTTT
>JAFZIA010000079.1 GCA_017554605.1 Bacteroidaceae bacterium | reverse complement strand
TTCCTGTGCGATACCTTATGTTCTGCACAATACTCCTCTATTGAAAGGATTTCTTCACGTGTCATCATAAAATTACGTTTTTGTGCAAAGGTAGTAAGCATTGTTACACGCTACAATATGCATTTCTTCGGATGCTTACGTTTGCGGTATTCTATTTTTCGAGCAAAAATTAAGAACAAACGGAAGCGTACAAAAGCACACTTCCGTTTGTTCTATTCGCTTTTCGGGATTTCCCTTATCAATCGTCAATGTCAATCAGATTGAATTTCTTGTCAAAAGTAAGTTCAAGTCCGTTAGAGAGCTTTACCTCATAATCGTGGCGGTCGCGGTCTATCTGAACAATCTTCGCATCGGGGTATCTCTCGGCTACAAAAGCTACAACCTTTTGAGGGATAAGCTCTGCGGGAACACTGTTCTTGCGGCAATCAATCTCCTTCCACTCACCGTTGCGTGTAAACTCGAGCTTTGTACCATCGGAAAAAAGAACCTCATAATTACGCGACGCGAGCTCCCTATCTTCATTTACCAACGAAATTTTAAGGCCTCCAAAATTCTTGGCAATTAACTGCTGAGCAGCTGCTGGCAATTGTTCCTTTGTAATAATTCTGTCACGCTCATCGGCTTTTACTGTTGAAAACGCAAACACCAACGCAAATGCTATTAAAAACAACTTTTTCATAATTCTTTTTTTTATGGTTATACAATCTTTTTCTCATTGTTTACATTGCAAAGATTATATTAAATCCTGAAAAGAATTTGAAATTTCTGAAAAAATCAGACTTATATGACAAAATTCTTTTATCAAAGACACCAATAATACAAAATAAGCTCCATTGACTTTGGTGATTATATTAAGGGAGTCGTTACAATTTACTGATTCGTAGCGACTCCCTTAAAATGCCTGCAAATATATTACTTTACAAAAACTTTCTTTCCGTTAACAATGTAGATGCCACGGGTCGGGTTCTCTACTCGTTTTCCGTTAATATCGTAGTAAATAGCATTGTCATAATATGTTCTCACATTATCGATTGAAGTAAAATCGGTCTCTACAACATAAAACCTATTCCACGGATTGGTTTTTTCGTATGCAAATTTACGTCCAGCAGGAACATACAAACAAGCATTGTTATATGTGTCGTTTGAGAACATAGCATCGTCGCCTTCAACGGCTTTCTTTGAAGCAGCATATATCTCAAATAAATTCAAACAATCGTAAAAGGCTTCAATACCTATTTCTTCTATTGAGTTGCTTATATAAAGCGTCTCTGCATTTCTACAACCAGCAAAAGCGTAATCACCAATTTTTGTTACGTTATTTGATATAGATATTCTTGTTACGCTTTTGCAATTACAGAAAGTAAAGTCTTTTATCGTTGTTACATCATCGGGGATAACAAGGTCGGTGACTAGAGCTCCATTCAAATAAAGATTATTAGCATAATACAAAGGATTATCAAAATTATACACAAAATTTATGTTACACCACGCCGAGAGGTCGTTGATATGCACTTCTTTAAGACCTGTACAATCTCTGAAGACCTTTTCTCCAAAACTTTCCAATCCGTTACCTATTGTGACTTTTGCGAGTTTAGTACAATCACGAAATACTGCGCCATCCATACTTTTTACACTATTAGGAATATTGACGCTTTCAAGGCTTTTACAATTTTCAAAAGCCGCATAACCTATATATGTCACGCTGTTCGGTATTTCGACGCTTATAAGACCTAAACAATCCTCGAAGACGCAATCTTCAATAGTTATCAAACCATTAGGTATAGTAACACTTGTAATGCCGCTGCAACCAGAAAAAGCATACTCCCCTATAGTAGTAACACAATCTGGAAGGTCTATGCTTTTAAGACCAGTACAACGACTAAACGCATCGTTCCCTATACGAGTAATACTATCTGGAAATTCTATGCTTGTGAGGCTGCTGCAATTATAGAATGCAAACTGTCCTATACCTATAACACTGTTGGGAATTGCGATATTTGTTAGATTACTGCAATTCATAAATAATCCGTCTCCAATTGCATACGACCCGCCTCTATAATTTTCAGGCAATACAAATTCTTGTATATTATCTGTTAAGTATCCTACAAATGTGGGAGTGCTGTCAATTATGCCAAATACAAAGTCACCTATAATCTCACCATTAGGTGCATTGAAGAGTTTATCGGCATAATAACCCACGTAACCATTTGACATAGAGCCTTTATCAAATACGAGCTCAGAGAAATTTATCACGGTTTTAAGATTCTTGCAACCAGCGAACGCCTCATTTCCTATGCTTGTCACGCTACTCGGAATTATAATATTCGTGATACCAGTAGAACCGTAGAAAGCTTCGTTCCCAATGCTTGCAACCCTATTACCAAGAGTTATATTTGTTGGGTTACACCCTTTGAATGCACTTGCACCTATGTTAGTTACGTTGTTACCGATAGTTATGCTTTTCAGTTCACTACAATTATAGAAGGCATTATCTCCTATACTTATTATGCTGTCACCAATGGTTACACTTTTTATTTTCAAGTTTTCAAAAACACCTGTTCCAATTGCATAGTATTCACCTCTGTAACCACCATTAAGAACCCAATCTTGTCCCGCAAACATATCCTTCTCGTTTAAAACACCTACCAATGTAGGAATACTGTCAATTATACCAAACACAAAAAGGTCGTACATAACCTCGCCATTAGGCGCGTTGAACAACTTGTCGGCATAATAACTTACATAACCATTTGATGTAGAACCTTTATCGAATGTTAGTTCGGAGAAGTTTATCACGGTTTTAAGTTTATTGCACCCGTAGAAAGCTTCGTTACCTATACTTTTTACGCTGTTTGGTATTGTTATACTTGTAAGAGGGTTATTCTTAAATGCGCTCTTTCCTATGTTTTTCACGCCATTCCCAAGTGTGACGCGTCTAAGATTATCGCAGTCCTCGAATGCGCTTTCTCCTATGATTGTAACACTGTCGGGAAGTACTATATTACTGATTTTGTTGCAATTATAAAATGCCTTATATTCTATATTTGTTACACTATTACCAATTGTTAACTTATTAAGACTGGTACAATTGGCAAATGCAGTTTCTTCGATAGTTGTTACGCTGTTAGGGATTGTTATGCTTGTAAGGCTCTTGCAATAATAGAACGCGCTTTGTCCAATCGTTGTTACGCTGTTAGGGATTGTTATGCTTGTAAGGCTGGTGCAATTGTTGAACGCGCTTTGTCCTATATTTGTCACAGAACCGGGTATAATTATATTTTCAAGACTACTACATTCGACGAATGAATATTCTCCTATATCGGTAACAGAATTACCGATAGTTACGCTCTTAAGAAGAGTGCAACCATTGAAAGCATTGTTTCCTATGCTTGTTACGTTATTACCGATAGTTACGTTTTCGATGCTGCTGGCTTGGAACGCCCCCTCTCCTATGCTTGTAACGCCATCGGATATTGTTACGCTCTTAAGATTTTTGCATTTGTAGAATGCTTTTGCACCAATTGCATATAGCTCGCCTCTATAGTTGTCGGGAAGAACTATCTCTTCGTCATCACCCAAATATCCCGCCAATGTGGGAGTATTTTCTACAAATCCAAACACAAAATTGTCTATAATCTCGCCATTAGGAGCATTGAACAGTTTGTCGGCATAATAACCAACGTAACCATTTGACGTAGAGCCCTTTTCGAATGTTAGTCCAGAGTAATTTATCACGGTTTTAAGATTCTTGCAACCAGCGAACGCTTCGCTTCCTATACTTGTAACACAGTTGGGAATGGTGATGCTTGTTATGTATGTACAATCCCTAAACGCACCTGCTCCAATTGCATACGCTCCACCTCGGTAGTTATCAGGGAGAGCAATCTCTTCGTTATCGCCCAAATATGCCAGCAATGTATTTACACCGCTTTTTTTGGCAAACACATAATCACCGAGAACTTCGCCACCCTGAGCATTAACAATTTTATCGGCATAATAAGCTAAGTAACCATTTTCGGTTGCACCTTTATCCAATGTAAGTCCTGAGAAGTTTATTACTGTTTTAAGGTTGGTACAACTTTCAAATGCGTAATATTCAATGTTTGTTACAGCTTTACCTAATACTATATTTTTAAGCCCCGTGCAAGCTCTGAATGCTTCGTGGCCTATACTTGTAACGCTATTAGGGATTACCACACTTTTAAGACCTGCATACCCAAGGAACGAGCAATCTTTCACATCTTTCATACCCTCGGGAATAACAAGATTTGTTATTATAGAATCATTCAAGTACAGGTTTTCTGCATATTGCAAAAGATTTGAGCCATAACCTTGATGATGGGGAAAATTTTCATTGTACCAAGAATGATTATATACAAACGTAATGTTACACCACGCTTCAAGGTCACTTATATACACACTTTTAAGTCCAGTGCAACCATTGAATGCATCCTCACTTATTTTTGTGATACTATTAGGAATTGTCACGCTTGTAAGTCCAGTGCAACCATTGAACACATCTTGTTTAATCTCAGTAACACCTTCGGGGATAACAAGATCGGTAACCAGTTCGCCGTTTAGATATAGATTTTTTGCACAATTTAAAGGATTAACACAAATTTTAATATCACCATAATGATCACTGTATATTGTTGGGAAATCAATATTCAGCCACGCTTCAAGGTCACTTATATACACACCTGCAAGATTAGTGCAACCAACGAATGCATCTTCTATCTTTGTTACACTGCTTGGAATTAATACACTTTTTATACTGGTACAATTACTAAAAGCATCCTGTTTTATCGTTGTTATACCCTCGGGGATAACAAGGTCGGTAACCAGTTCGCCGTTTAGATATAGATTCTTTGCAAAATGCAACGGATTGCTGTTTTTAGAATAATAATAATCATACTCTGGTAATATAAAATTGATATTGCACCACGCTTCAAGGTCACTTATATACACACCTGTAAGATTAGTGCAAGACTCAAAAGCTCCTTTATCTATTGTTGTCACACTACTTGGAATTGTTACGCTTTTTATGCTTTTGCAATTATAAAAGACGTACGGTTTTATAGTTGTCACCCCCTCGGGGATAACAAGGTCGGTAACCAGTTCGCCGTTTAGATATAGATTCTTTGCATACTGAAAAGGATTTGATTCACTACCACCGGAAAAATAAATTTCTTTTTCAAACGTAATGTTACACCACGCTTCAAGGTCACTTATAAATACACTATTTAAATAATCGCAATTATAGAACGCGTGCTCTGCAATAAATGTTACGCTATTAGGGATTGTAATACTTGTAAGGTCGTCGCAAAAGAACGCATTACGTCCAATAGCTGTAACACTGTACTCAGTACCATTATAAGTTACTTTAGCTGGAATTGTAATTGCACCGGTGTATTCTTTCACACCGCTTGTCACCTCAACTGTTTTGTCGGTGCTGCTGGTGATGTTGTAATAAATACCGCCAACTTCAAAAGCACTTGCTGCTGTGCAGCAAAACAAAAGCATAGTTGCTAATAAGAGTTTAATGTGTCTCATAATTGAAATAATTTAACTCATCCTTGCAAATCTCCAAACTCGGGATATAAATAATAGTGTATAAAAACAAGAAAGACGTGAGACTTGTGTCTTACGTCCACATATCTTAGGCATCGCCAAACGCCCCAATGAGATGAACAATGAAGAAACAATATTCCCACGCCGTGATATATACGTGGGCGACGCACAGAACGCACGTAACCAGCATATACACAGAATGAGCATTGATTGCGTCTGTCCCTCATTGAAATTTTGGCGAATTTAAGATATGGACTTAAAACAAAATGCTTTCTTGCATCGGTAGATTTCTCCCCACCAACAGTGCAAATATATACATTTTTTTACAATCAATGCTCGTTGGGAATATTTTTCTTCATTTATAAGGAAAGTTGGTAAGTTTTATTCTGTTTATACATTTAGAAAAGACCTCAAATGTAAATAAAAATTCTAAAATTACTGACAAAAATATTACAACCGCAAACTCAAACAGCCGGAACTTGCCATTTAAGAGTAAATATATGCCTATTGTTTTCGAACTTGTAGTCTATTGAAAAATTATAGTACTTACAAATTGAACTTACAAGCGCAAGCCCAAGCCCCGTAGAGCCGCTCTTGCCACCGTGATAAAAACGATTAAATACACGCTCGGCATCAAGAGGAGCATCACCGCTGTTAGACACCACAATCTTGCCCGCATCAACCTGCACCGATACTGTTGCCCCCTCGGGCGAGTGCAGATAGGCGTTCTTCAACAGATTGCCCACAAGGGTGTCGGCAAGCGCCTCGTTCATACTCACCACACAAGGTCCGCACACCTGCACATTGCTTTTTACCTCCTTGTGCGAATATATCTCGTCGTAGAGCCCTATCTCGCGGTTCACAAGCGCCGCAATGTCGACATCTGCCACCTCGGGGAACTGCCCGTTGTCAATCTTTGTAAGCAGCAAAAGTGTCCTGTTCATACGCACAAGACGTCCCAATGTACGCTGTATTTTCGACAGCTCGGCATACTGTTCCTCATTCAACGCGGTATTGTCCACCAGCCACTCTATGCGGTTGCCAATCACCGCAAGCGGAGTCTGCAGCTCGTGCGAGGCATTGCCTATGAACTGTTTCTGCTGCTCCGAGTACTCCTCGGCACGGTTCACGGCAAGATAAGCTGCCTGTCCGAGTTTTTGGAACTCGACAACATCAGAGACGGGCACCAACGGCGGACGTTTGCCTGGCGTGTAGCCGTCGAACCAACGAAGCAGCTTATATAAAGGCCCCATACTGCGATAGAAGATTGCCGACGTTGCCAGCAGTATCACCAGCAACAGCAACGCATAGAGCACAAGCACATACCAGAAGATTGCACTCCTGAGGTCGTCGCGCTCAAATGTAGGCATTGCCACCTGTAGCCTGTACATTATATCATTATCGTCCATAAAGACCGTTGTAAGGACACGCGCCGGCTCAGTATCCTTTTGCTCGGGAATATACACCATTTCATCGTGGAAAGTCATATAAGGCTCCACCTGCACCCCGCTGTCGATCGGCTCTATCGTGTAGCTGTTGTTCGACCCGTTGCCCGGCAACGGCAGAGGATAACCAGCAAGCTGCCGGCGGATAATGGTCTCGGCATACTCCACAAGGCTATCGTCGGCCTCGTCGTTAATCTCCTCGACCATTGTATAATAGAATATTACTGCCCACAAGGTTATTATGGGCAGCAGAATAAGCGCCAGGCGCAGCGTTACCTTATATATGAGTTTCATTGGAACTTTTTTTACCCGTTCATTCGTCTACCTCGGCAAGTTTGTAGCCGAAGCCGTATACAGCCTTTATATTCACATCGGCCCCCGCCTCGGAGAGCTTTTTACGAAGATTCTTCACCTGCGCATACACAAAACTGAAGTTGTCGGCCATATCAATGTGGTCGCCCCACACAGCCTCGGCAAGCAGCGCCTTATCGACAATATGGTTGGGGTGGCGCAGAAAATAGAGCAGAATATCGAACTCCTTCTTGAGCAGCGGGACGTAGTTGCCCGCAACCTTCACACTACGCTCCTGAATATCGAGGGATATGTTTCCAGCAGTCATAATGTTGTTCACCGCAGTAGCGCCGCGACGTAGCACACTTTTTATGCGCGCCAAAAGTTCGGCAATATAAAAAGGCTTTGCAAGATAATCGTCGGCACCCAGATTGAGTCCCTCGACCTTGTCGTCGATAGAGTCTTTTGCCGATATTATTATCACTCTATCGGCCTTTCCCAACGACTTTATATGTTGCAACAAGCGCAATCCGTTGCCGTCGGGAAGCATAATGTCGAGCATAATACAGTCGTAGCTGTAACCCGCAATTTTATCCTCGGCATCAAGGTAGTTCGATGCAGTCTCTACAACGTATCCCTCGGCACGCAGCGCGCGCGACATAATCTCGCTTAGCGAGGCATCGTCCTCAACTATCAGTAGTTTCATTTTACTCTTGGTTTATAACAGGTACTGCAAATGTCACACATAAATCTGAAAAGAAACCGAATTCAGCCATTTCCCTCGGCAAGTTCAAAATCGAGTTGCTTACGCTCCAGATTAGCCCTTGTGATACGTATGCGCAGCGGGTCACCTATCATATATTTGCGATGTTTGCGCTTGCCCACAAGACAGTAGTTGGCATCGTCAAACTCATAAAAATCGTCCTGCAGAGTGCGCAGAGGAATCATTCCCTCGCACTTATTCTCGTTAATCTCGGCATATATACCCCACTCGGTCACTCCGCTTATTACAGCATCGTACTCCTCGCCCACGTGCTCGCTCATAAACTCCACCTGCTTGTACTTTATGCTTGCACGTTCGGCATTTGCTGCCACCTGCTCCTGTGCCGAGCAGTGCTCACAGAAATCCTCGTATTTTGCCTGGCTCACCGAACGCGCCTTCTGCGCAAGATAGCGGTCGAGCAGACGGTGAACAAGGAGGTCGGGGTAGCGGCGTATGGGCGAAGTGAAGTGAGTATAATACTTGAACGCAAGGCCATAGTGACCGATATTCTCGGTAGAATATTTAGCCTTTTGCATTGTGCGGAGCGAAATCTGCTCAATCACATTCTGCTCCTTTGTGCCTTTTATTGCACCCAACAGATTATTGAGCGCGGCTGGAGAAGTGGTGCGTCCCGAGGCGCTCTTCATCTTGTATCCGAGCTTGGCTACAAAGCGCGCAAGCGTTGTAAGCTTGTCGGGGTCGGGCGTGTCGTGGATACGGTAGACAAAAGTCTTAGGCTGGTTATTGGGCGTGCGCTTGCCTATTGTCTCGGCTACGGTGCGGTTGGCAAGAAGCATAAACTCCTCAATAAGCTGGTGCGACTCGTCGCTCTCGCTGAAATATACCGACAGGGGCTTGCCGTCATCATCGAGGCGGAAACGCACTTCGGCCTGTTGGAAATCTATCGCTCCGGCAGCAAAGCGCTTGGTACGCATTATCTGTGCAAGGTCGTTCAGTTGCCTTATCTCGTTGCAATACTCGCCCTCACCCGATGTGAGTATATCCTGCACCTCTTCGTAGCTGAAACGGCGGTCGCTGTTTATCACGCCGCGCACAATCCTGAATTTCTTTACCTCGGCACTGCTGTTCATTGTAAATATCACCGAATAGGTGAGTTTATCCTCGTTGGGACGCAGCGAGCACAGGAAATTGCACAGCCTTTCGGGCAGCATAGGAATAGTGCGGTCCACAAGATAGATGGACGTTGCACGCTTGAATGCCTCCTTGTCTATCACACTGCCCTCGGTCACATAGTGCGACACATCGGCAATGTGCACGCCAATCTCCAAAAGTCCGTCGGGAAGAGTGCGTATAGAAAGAGCATCGTCAAAGTCCTTTGCGTCCACAGGGTCTATGGTGAATGTAGTGATGCCGCGGAAATCCTCCCTGCGCGCAATCTCCTGCTCTGTAATGTCCGACGGCAATCTGTTTGCCGCTTCCTCCACCGCAGCCGGATAGACGTATGGCAGGCCATACTCCACAAGAATAGCATTCATCTCGGCATCATTATCGCCCTCCTTACCCAGAATGTCAACAACCTTTCCCACGGGGTTACGGCTATCCAACGGCCAGTCGAGCAGCTTGACAACAGCCTTGTCGCCCGATTTTCCACCCTTGAGGTACTCTCGCGGAATAAATATGTCATTGGGGATTATCTTGCTCTCGGTGAGCAACAGCGCATAATGCTTCTCCACCTTGAGTACACCGGCAAAAGTATCGTGCTTGCGGCGCATAATCTCCACGACCTCACCCTCGAGCGCACCCCCTCGGCGTTTCGCAAAGATTGTCGCACGTACATAATCATCGGTGAGAGCGTGCAGGGAATGTCGTTCCGTTATTATCACTGCATCGCTGCCGTCCTCGGGATACACCATATTATATCCCTCGTTACTACGCTTGAATGTTCCGCACACCACGGTAGCCCTGTTGGCAAGCATATACTTGCGGAAGGCCGGCTCGAGCAGATAGCCGTCGAACACCATATCATCGAGAATCGTCACGCAAAGCGTACGAGCCGATGTAGAAGTTATCCCAAGAGCCTTGAATATCTCCTTTGTCCCCACCTGCTCACTGTCGTGGCGATTGAAAAACTCCACAATCATCTCTACCAACTGACGCTTGTCCATACGTCTTGTTGCCTTACCACCCTTCTTTGCCATAATATTATGTTTTATATGTTTCCTTTTTTATGATTTTGCTAAAGTAACAATAAAATTGGAAAAATAACAAAAATTTTTCGCCTAAAAAAGTTCGGGAACAAAACCTGCAAGGCTCATAAAATCCAATTCTAAGATTTTTTTTATTTTTTTCTCCCCTATCTTGTAAGAAACTGCTATCTTTCCACATCTATATAACAGTTCTGCTTGAATGCGAGACTGTCAATACCCGCACAAGAACCGGTTTTTGCCCCGGCAGAATGGAGAGCCGAATTATTTTTAAAATAAAAGTGTTAAAATTTTTATGGTGTTATACAAAAACTGAACTTTTTTCTTGCTTTCGCTATATCTTTAGTTGTATATTGACAACGAACAGAAAATTCAAATTTATTAACCCTAAAAAATGATATTTATGGAAAATGTAGTAAAAAACGTATTCGAACTTGAAACAACAGTTAAGTTTTTGGCAAAAGGCAACAGCGGTGCCGTGTACGAGTTCAACTCAATCCCTTGCGACGGTGACATTAAGAAATTATCACAGCATCTGGGCTGCAAGTACTCGGGAATCTACTTGTTTGCCACAAAAGAGGAGACAAACGAATTGTGCAACGTATTATTGAAAGGAGAATCGGACGACATAGCAAAAGCGATGGAAGAAGCCGAAAAAGAAGGCATTCTCCCTGTACTTGGCGCAACACATTTTTGCTATGCCTACGAGCCCTCCGAGGAGATTCGCAAGACTATAGAAAGCGACATCTGTCAAAAATAAGGCTACAGCAAACTTTTTGCCCGATGGCAATTTGAGATTCAGTAGAAAAAAAGTAGTTGATAACAACTCTTTCAATCACCTTCTCGGTGTTTTTCTACTGATATTTTCTCATTGCAATATTTTCTTTCTTTTTTTTGAAAAATAACGCTAAAAATGCAATTATAAGAATTTAAACAGTTTCTTAATTCTCTGTCTTTATAAATTTTTGAGCAGTTTTGAGCAACATACTTCCGGCGCGTTACTTTACCCAGCCCAGAATACGGGCAAACTCCCATATTACCATACCCGTAGTGACTGAGACATTGAGCGAGTGCTTGGTACCAAACTGAGGAATCTCTATTGCACCGTCACAGGCATCTACCACCTGTTGTTGCACACCCTTAACCTCGTTTCCAAGAACAACGGCATAGTGCTTGCCCTCCACGGCTGCGAAATTCTGTAACGCGATACTGCCCTGAACCTGCTCAATGGCAAACACTCCGTAGCCCTTGCTGCGGAGTTCCTCAACGGCCGACATTGTATCGGGGTAGTATTGCCACTCAACAACGTCCTCAGCGCCCAATGCCGTTTTGTGAATTTCGGCCGAGGGTGGCGTTGCGGTAATACCACACAGAATCACCTTCTCTACACGGAAAGCATCGCTTGTGCGGAATACCGAACCCACATTGTGCAGGCTGCGTATATTGTCGAGCACCACTACAAGGGGCATCTTGCGGGACGCGACAAACTCGTCGCGTCCCATTCGTCCCATTTCTGTCACAAGTTTCTTCTTCATTGCTGTTACAGATATTTCCCCCATTGGGTCAGACGCATATCACCCTCACGCTCGAATGTAGCGTGCATTGCAAGCGCGGCAGCCACATTGTGGCTCACGTGTCCGCTCTTAGAAATTTTGAGATAGTCCCAAAGGAGCTGTTTGTAGTCGGGGTGCGCACACTTCTCTATGAGGAGCTTAGCACGCTCGTCGGGACCTTTTCCGCGCAGATCGGCAACACCCCACTCTGTTGCCACCACCCTTACGTCGTGCTCGGTGTGGTCGGCGTGTGTCACCAAAGGCACAATGGAGCTTATCTGTCCGTTCTTCTGCGTCGAGGGACAGGTGAATATCGAGATGTATGCATTACGCGCAAAATCGCCCGAACCGCCGATGCCGTTCATCAGCTTTGTACCGCAGATGTGCGACGAGTTCACGCAGCCGTAAAGGTCGACCTCGATTGCCGTATTCATTGCAATTATACCCAAACGACGGATAATCTCGGGGTGGTTCGATATTTCGCTGGGACGAAGCACAAGCTTCTCGCGGAAGAAGTCGAGATTGTCGTACACGTGGTCGAGACACTCGCGACTCAATGAGAGTGAACAGGTACTGCCTGCCTTTACGCGTCCAAGCTCCATCAGCTTTATCACAGAGTCCTGCAACACCTCGGAGTAGAGGTAGAGAGGAGGAATTCCGTTACTCTCTTCGAGGCTTTTGAGCACAGCATTTGCCACGTTGCCTATGCCGCTCTGAATGGGGAGACCCTCGGCGGGGATAACTCCGCGCTGCATATCGACAAGTATAAAGTTAACTACATTCTCGCCAATCTTGCGTGTGACATCGTCGAGCTCCTTGAACACCACAATCTCGTTGGGCATATTTACCTCGACAATACCCACAACCTTTCTTGGGTCGACCTGCACGTATGGCCTGCCTATGCGGTCGTCGGCCTTGTAGATGGGTATCTCCTTACGATAGGGAGGGTCGAGCGGCTCGTAAACGTCGTGCAGTCCTATTGTCTTGTGATAGGTATTGCGCTCAATTATTATTATGTCGGCAAGATTGGCAACAGTCTGTCCTATTCCACCAGCGGTTGTAAGATACACCTTTCCGTCGTCGGTAATATCTACAGCCTCGAGAATGGCTACATTCACCTTGCCCATATAACCGTAGCGCAGATCCTGCGCCATAAGCGAGAGGTGAAGGTCGGTGTATGTAATCTCCTTGTTGTTTATTGCCGTACGCACTGTGGGATTAGATATAAAGGGCGCACGGAAACGAATAGCATTTGCACGGGTAAGTGCTCCGTCAATGGCATCGCCGGTAGATGCACCCGAGTAAAGGTCAATCTTGAACTCTTTTCCTGCCGCGTGTGCCTCCTCGGCAATCCTGGCAACCTCGGGAAGCACAGTCTTGGGAGTACCCGAAAGGGTAAATCCGCTTATTCCCACTCCATCGCCGTTCTTTATATATGTTGCAGCCTGTTGGGCTGTAATTATCGGATAGCTCATAATATTATAGTGTTTGTCTTGTTTTTAGTGTTCAATATTTTCTGTTGAATATCTCGGAATAGACAAAGGCACGCTTTGCCTCAGACGCGGTTCTAATCCTCAGACGCCCCTCCTTTTGCACAGGAGCAGCAGCCTTGTTGTCACGGACCGGCTCTTCGGCTGCGGCACCGCTGCGCTTCGGCACACGCTGCACAGCAGGCACTTCCACTTTTTGTGCAAGACCTACAGGCCCATCAGAAACCTCGGCCTCTTCTTCAAATTCTATGGGCGGAAAAGCCTCTCCTTGCGGTTGCGGTACAGCCGGGGCTTTATCTGCATTGACAGAAGAAACCACCTTTATTACAGCGTACACCACGAATGCTATTATCAATCCAAATGCAGACATAACCGAAGTTTTTTATTCATTGAAGAAATGCGTGAACAGCTCGTCGAACTTTTCGCCACGCGAAAGACGGCCGTTGCACACCGATACAATCTCTATGCGTCCTTTCACGCACAACTGCTCATCGGGCAGACGGTAGATATTCTGCAAGCAGACAAGCTTTACACCCTCCCGCTTCATATCTATTGCCACCACAAACCTGTCGTCGCCGCGCAACGGGCTCTTGTACTCGAGCGTTGCCTTTGAGACCATAAAGTCTATTCCCTCGTTGTGCAGCTTCGAGAAGCTGACACCCTGTGCCAGCAGGAACTCGTGGCGCGCGTGCTCCATATAGTGCTGGTAGTTGGCATTGTTCACTACCCCTTGAATGTCGCACTCATAGTCGCGCACCTTCATCTCGTGACGAAAAAGTACTCTCTCCATAAACAGTCCATTTTGTTGCGAAGATATACTATTTCCTTAAATTTTTCAAATAGTGGAGCATAATATTAAAAGAGTATCGGCATTATTAGCAAATTTCTGTGTATCTTCGCGCTATATTTCAAACAACATAATAGTGGAGAACAAAAGACTTTTTATAGAGACATACGGCTGCCAGATGAACGTGGCAGACAGCGAAGTTATTGCATCGATTCTAAAAGTTGCCGACTATGAGTCGTGCGAGAACATCGCCGATGCACAGTTGATTCTGCTCAATACCTGCTCGATACGCGACAATGCCGAGCAGAAGATATACGGCAGGCTCGACCAATTGAACGCAATGCGTCGCGGAAAGGACACGCTCATAGGCGTTGTAGGCTGTATGGCCGAGCGCGTGAAAGAAGAACTTATACAAAAGTACAATGTAAACATAGTTGCAGGCCCCGATAGCTACCTATCGCTCCCCGAGCTCATAGCGCAGGCCGAGCAGGGACACGCAGCAATGAATATTGAGTTGTCGACCACCGAAACCTACCACGACGTCATTCCATTGCGCATTTGCAGCAAGAATGTGTCGGGTTACATATCCATTATGCGCGGCTGCAACAACTTTTGCCACTACTGCGTTGTGCCCTATACCCGCGGACGCGAGCGCAGCCGCGACATTCAGAGCATACTCAACGAGGTTGACGACCTTGTGGCACGCGGCTTCAAGGAGATTATCCTGCTGGGACAGAATGTGAACTCATACAACTTTGTCGACAGCGAGGGAACAGCCATCGGCTTCCCCGAGCTGCTTCGTCGCGTGGCACGTCGCGCACCCGAAGCACGCATAAGATTTACTACATCGCACCCCAAGGATATGAGCGACGAGACGCTCCACGTCATAGCCCAAGAGCCCAATGTGTGCAAACACATTCACCTGCCCGTACAAAGCGGAAGCAGCCGTATGCTCAAGGCTATGAACCGCAAATACACCCGCGAATGGTATTTGAGCCGTATAGATGCTATACGTAGCATTGTACCCGACTGCGGACTATCGACCGACATTATAGCAGGCTTCTGCGGAGAGACCAAGGAAGACCACCAGGAGACACTCACGCTTATGCGTTACTGCGGCTACGATGCTGCATTTATGTTCAAGTACTCGGAACGCCCCGGCACATTTGCAAGCCGTCACTTCGAGGACGACATAAAAGAAGAGGAGAAGATACGTCGCTTGAACGAGATTATCGCCCTCCAGCAGCAACTATCATTGGAGCAGAACCGTAGTTGCATAGGCAAGGAGTACATAGTGCTCATCGAGGGAACATCAAAGCGCTCTACCGCACAGTTCTACGGCCGTACCGAGCAGAACCGCACAGCGGTATTCGACCGCGGCAACTACAAGGTAGGCGACTTTGTAAAGATTAGGGTGACCGACGCCACAGCAGCAACCCTGCTCGCCGAGCTTGCCGAGTAACGACAAACAGAAATACACAATACAGCACCAGCACCGCCACGGCGGTGCTGGTGCTGTATTGTTGCAGGGCTTTGAATAAAAGAGCATTTATCCCCCCATTATACGCAGAAAGCTCTTATCTGTTTTCGAGTCGGTTCTTCATACGCTCGGCATAGCTCTTGCCTGCATTCTTTTCGGGCATAATGACCCATAGGATAATATACGCAATAAGACCGGGCCCCACTAAAAGAAGAATAAGCATTGCAAGGCGAACCAACCCCACACTAAGTCCGAAACACTCGGCAAGACCGGCACATACACCGGCAATTTTTCTATCACTCGAACGATACAATTTTCCCATAGTAAAATAAATTGTTAACTGGTTTATATTCTTAAAATCGTGGTAAAGATAAGGATAAACACCATTATTTTACGTTAAATAATGTAAAATATAAAAAAACAGCTCTATTTAATTTCAAAATCGTGCGATTTTAGCGCCAAAAGATGTATTTTTGTGCACATTTTCGGTACATTGTGCCCACTGACAACCTGTTATTTTTAATCGGTAGCATATAATGAACAAAATAATCCACAAGGAGTGCCCGCTTTGCAGCAGCCCATCAATAAAAAAACTCTTTGCCTGCAAAGACCATTTTGCCAGCGGCGAGTCATTCGACATATTCGAATGCAGCGAGTGCGGCTTCACATTCACACAGGGCGTGCCCGATGAATCAGAAATAGGCCGATACTACGAATCGCCCGACTATGTATCGCACAGCAACACCAGCAAAGGAGTGCTAAACAAGCTCTTCCACATTGTACGCAACATAATGCTGCGCCGCAAGGTGTCCCTTGTAAAAAGACTAACACTGCTACGCCACGGCAAGCTGCTCGACTACGGTGCAGGCACAGGATATTTTGCAAGCAGTATGCAAAAGGCCGGCTGGAACGTCACGGCAATAGAGAAGAGCAAGGCTGCAAGAGAGCAGGGAAAGGAACTGTTCGGGATTGATATGCAGCCCGAAGAGGCACTTGCCGCACAACCCGACAAGAAATACAACGTAGTGACCCTGTGGCACGTGATGGAGCACATTCAGCAGTTGGATAATTTTTGGGAACAACTGCACCGCATACTCGACGACAGCGGCATTGCAATAGTGGCAGTACCCAACCGCGCATCGTACGACGCAGAGTTCTACCGCGAGCATTGGGCGGCCTACGACACACCGCGCCACCTGTGGCACTTCACCGGAAGCACCCTGGCAAGGCTGGCAAGCAAGCACAGGTTCATACTGGAGCGCCGTTACCCTATGCCATTCGACGGTTTCTACATCTCAATGCTAAGCGAGCGTTACAAGGGTCGCAAGTTAGCCCCGTTGCGCGGAGTCTGGAACGGTTTCCTGGGCTGGATAGCCTCGTTCGACAAATGCGGAGCAAGCAGTTCTATTATTTACATATTCAGAAAAAGAAGATGAGCAAGAAAAAATTCAGCATACAGACACTAAGCGTATATGTTAGTACCACCCTGGTGCTTATACTCCTGGGCACAATGGGACTGCTTATGGTTGCAGCCTCATCGCTGTCGACAAACGTACGAAAGAACATTGCCGTATCGGTGATAATGGACAACAGCGTCGAGGGCAAGGACATTGAGAAATACCTCCAGCGCCTGCTCAAGCGCAGCTACGTAGAGTCGGGCAAATATATCTCAAAAGAGCAGGTACTCCAGGAAGAGAGAAAGGCGCTTGGAACCGACCCCGTTGAGTTCCTCGGATACAACCCCTACGAAGCATCTATAGAACTATCGATGAAAGCCGAATATGCCAACAACGACAGCCTTGCAAGAATAGAAAAACTCCTGCTTGCCGACAAGGGCGTGAGCAAGGTCATATACCAGAAAGAACTCATAGGCGCCATAAACAGCAATATAAGCAAGATAGGTACAGCGCTGTCAGTACTTCTTGCGCTACTCACCATAATATCGTGGTCGCTCATTGGCAATATGGTGCGAATGTCAATCTACTCAAAGCGCTTTCTTCTGCACACAATGAAACTGGTGGGAGCGACGTGGGGGTTCATACGTCGCCCATTCCTGCTGCACAACCTTAAGATAGGCGTCATCTCGGGCCTTTTCGCAAACGCATTCCTGGGTAGCGCGCTCTACCTCATAGCCCGACAAGAGCCTGCACTGTCAACAATCCTCACCCCGGGAAGCACAGCAACGGTAGCGGCAGCCGTCTTTCTATTCGGAATTGCAATAACAGTACTCTGCGCATACATATCGGTAAACAAATTCCTCTCGATGCGCGGAAACGACCTATATTTCATCTAAGGAAAACAATATCACAACACTATGGATAAAAAAAGATTTGCATTCGAAAAAAGCAACTACACACTGTTGCTCATAGGAGTGGCAGTAATAGTCATCGGCTTTCTGCTTATGACCGGTCCCGGTTCCACAATGACACACTTTGAGCCCGACATCTTCAGCTTCCGTCGCGTGAAGCTCGCGCCCGCCGTATGTTTCTTCGGGTTTATCTTTGTCATATATGCAATAATGCACAAGAGCAAGGACAGCACAAAGGAATAAAAGACTAAACACATTTATATGAACACATTAGAAACCATAATCATTGC
This sequence comes from Bacteroidaceae bacterium, assembly GCA_017554605.1. GTDB lineage: Bacteria > Bacteroidota > Bacteroidia > Bacteroidales > Bacteroidaceae > HGM04593. Next base: position 35,724 of record JAFZIA010000079.1, on the reverse strand, counting down.
AATTGTCGAGGGACTCACCGAGTTTCTCCCCGTTTCGTCCACCGGGCATATGATTATCACACAAAACCTTTTGGGCGTAGAGAGTACCGAGTTTGTAAAGGCGTTCACATTCATAATACAGTTTGGCGCTATTCTATCGGTGGTAGTACTGTACTGGAAGCGCTTCTTCCAACTGAATAACACACCCGCCCCCGAGGGCGCATCGGCTTTCAAGCGTTTCCTGCACAAGTACGACTTCTACTGGAAGCTGTTTGTAGCCTTTATCCCCGCAGCCGTGCTCGGACTGCTCTTCAGTGACCTTATCGACGAAATGCTCGAGAGTGTAACCGTTGTTGCCGTAACACTCATTGTGGGAGGCGTGTTTATGCTCTTCTGCGACAAGATATTCAGCAAAGGCAGCGAAAACACCAAGCTCACCGAGAAGAGAGCATTCTGGATTGGTATGTTCCAGTGTATCTCTATGATACCCGGAGTATCTCGCTCAATGGCAACAATTGTGGGAGGTATGGCACAGAAACTCACCCGCAAGGCGGCAGCCGAGTTCTCGTTCTTCCTTGCCGTGCCCACAATGTTTGCAGCAACACTCTTCAAGATGCTCAAGATATTTATGGAGCCCGAGGGAATGCAGATACTCAAGGACAACCTGAGCACACTCATCATAGGCAACGTGGTAGCCTTCATCGTGGCAATGCTGGCAATCAAATTCTTCATCAGCTTTGTTACAAAATATGGCTTCAAGGCATTCGGCTGGTACAGAATAATAGTTGGTGGAATTATCCTTGCAATGCTTTTCACAGGGCATAACTTAACTATAGCATAATGGACTTTGCAGCAGGAGAAATATTGCCCATATACAAGCCCCACGGGTGGACCTCGTTCCAGATAGTGAACAAGATACGCTATCTGCTCACACGCCATCTCAAGGTTAAACGCTTCAAAGTGGGACACGCCGGCACGCTCGACCCCCTTGCAACGGGAGTGCTGTTGCTGTGCACGGGAAAAGCCACCAAGCGCATAGAGGAGCTTCAGAGCCACACCAAGGAGTACGTAGCCGACATTATGCTCGGCGCAACCACCCCCTCGTTCGACCTTGAGCACCCCATCGACGCAACCTACCCCTACGAACATATAACACGCGAGATGCTGCTCGACACGCTTGCGCAGTTCACAGGCACAATAGACCAGCGCCCCCCTCTCTTCTCGGCGTGCAAGGTCGACGGCAAGCGCGCCTACAAGCTTGCACGCGACGGCAGCGATATGCAGCTTGCGCCTAAGAAAGTACAGATAGACGAGATAGAGCTGCTCGCCTGCGAACTTCCCAAGATAACCATACGCGTGGTATGCGGCAAAGGCACATACATACGTTCATTGGCACGCGACATTGGCGAAGCACTGAACAGCGGTGCGCACCTCACCAAACTCGAGCGCACTCGCATAGGCGACATACGCATCGAAGAGTGCATAAACCCCGAAGATTTTCAACAATGGCTCGAAGAAGCCGCAAATAACAGCAATAACAAATGATGATGGACACGAATTTCTACACAAATTTTCATCAGATGAAACTTTCACAATTCAGGTACAAGCTACCCGATGAAAAAATCGCCCTCTATCCGGCCGCTTGTCGCGACGAGGCGCGTATGATGGTACTACACCGCAAAACAGGCGAGATTGAACACAGGATTTTCAAAGATGTAATAGACTATTTCGAAGAGAAAGACGTATTTGTGCTTAACGACAGCAAAGTATTCCCCGCACGTCTTTACGGCAACAAGGAGAAGACAAATGCCCAGATTGAAGTGTTCCTGCTGCGCGAGCTCAACGAGGAGTTTCGTCTGTGGGACGTACTTGTCGACCCTGCCCGCAAGATACGTATCGGCAACAAGCTCTACTTTGGCGAGGACAACTCGATGGTAGCCGAGGTGATAGACAACACCACATCGCGCGGCCGTACACTGCGCTTCCTCTACGATGGACCGCACGACGAGTTCAAGAAGGCACTCTACGCCCTTGGCGTAGCTCCCCTGCCCGACGACTTCAAGCGCCTGCGCAAGGAAGAACCCGAGGATCTTGAGAATTTCCAGACATACTTTGCAAAGAAAGAGGGCTCGGTGACAGCATCGTTTGCAGGCCTTCACTTCACACGCGAGCTTATGAAGCGTATGGAAATAAAAGGCATAGACACTGCATACGTAACAATGCACACAGGCCTTGGCTGCTTCCGCGAGATTGACGTCGAGGACCTCACAAAGCACAAGATGGACTCCGACCTCATAAGCGTAGACACCGAGGCTGTGAACATCATCAACAAGGCAAAGGCCGAGGGCCGCAGGATATGCGCCGTAGGAACATCGGTACAGCGCGTATTGGAGACAGCAACCCTCACCAATGGAATGCTCAAGGAGTACGACGGCTGGACAAGCAAGTTCATCTTCCCCGACTACCAGTTCCAGGTTGCCAACAGTATGATAGCCAACTTCTATATGCCCTACAGCACAATGCTTATGCTCACCGCCGCATTCGGCGGTTACGAGTATGTGATGAACGCATACAACGTGGCACTCAAGGAAGACTACCGCTTCGGTCTTTACGGCGACGCAATGCTTATCATAGACTGATATTACCCGCCAGTAATGAAAAAAGCAAAAATATACTTGAGCCTTGGCACAAACCTTGGCGACAAGGAACAGAATATAATATGCGCGATAGAATCCCTATCGCGCATATTAGGTAATCCCCTTGCCGTTGCTCCCACCATAGAAACCGAACCGTGGGGTTTCCAATCGACAAACACATTCTTGAACACAGCCGTTGCATACAGGACGGACCTCACTCCCACCGAGCTGCTTGCAGCAACACAAGAGATTGAACGCACATTGGGACGCACCACAAAAAGCATAGACGGCACATACAGCGACCGCCCAATAGACATTGACATACTACTCTACGACGATGCCATAATCACAACCCGGGAACTCACCATTCCTCACCCGCTGATGCACAAACGCCTGTTCGTACTGCAACCTCTTGCAGCCATCGCACCGCAAGTGGTGCACCCGATATTTAAGAAAAGCATTTCACAACTGCTCAAAGAACTCTCACTGCAAGAATAACCCTCCCCAAAAAGAACCAACCCTCAATCATTAAGCGCACTATGAAATCCGCAACCTCAATCTTAGCAACAATCATAGTCCTGTTCCTATCGGGCTGCAGCGAGAAAAGCGACACATACAACATATTCTCAACCGCCGAGCAGCAGATGGATACATATCCCGACAGTGCTTTGCAACTCTTGAAGACAATAGACAGCAAGCATCTTGTCACCAAAGAGGGCAAGGCGCGATATGCGCTGCTCTATAGTCAGGCACTCGACAAGAATTATATAGACGTTACAAACGACTCTTTGATAAACATAGCTGTAGATTATTACAAGGAGAAGAGCGGGCATAAATATTACAGTATGCTGTCGCACTACTACAAGGCACGCGTTGAGTACAACAGAAAATCATACTCGCAAAGTATTGTCACGGCTGCAATTGCCGAGAAGTTGGCATTGGAGATAGAGGATTATTTCTATTTGGGGCTAATATATCAATGTCTGTCACAAAACTATAAATTGGCATATAATTCGGTATTGCAGTTGCGTTACATCAAAATGGCATACAAAAGTCTTAAACGTGCAGGACGTGATAATCACGCTCAATATTGCTTAATGAATATTGCAAAGGCATATGTTAGTAATAGGGATTTTAAAAATGCTATAAGTATTTACAAACAACTTATAAATATAATTAACAAAGAAGATAATACCCAATTGTTAGAGAGGTGCTTACATAATTATGCACATTGTTTGTCTGTTGAAAGTGACTTTAGTGAGGCAAAAAAAGTTTTATTACAGTTGTATTGTATGCCAAAATACGAGTGGGAAGTTACTGATTATTGTAATCTTGCTCGTGCTTATAATAAAGAAGGAAGTAAAGATAGTGCACGTTTCTATGTTGATAAAGCAAAAGAAGTAGTAACGCAAGATTTAGATTCTGTTTTTATTTTCCGGGCACTCTACGAAATGAGTTTGTCCGATAATAATCACAAAGAAGCATTATCTTATTTAAAGAAAATAAATCTATTGCAGGACTCTGTAACCGATGCTACGCTGGACCAGGCAGTTTTAAGAAGTCATCGCGACTTCTTAGAGCAAGAGACATTCCAAGCTAAAAAAGATGCAGCATATAACAGAAGTATATTTACATTGTGGGTGGTTATTCTAATTGCCCTTATCGCTGTATTGCTCTTTGCAATTCTCTACTATTACGAGACGGTTAAGAGAAAAAATATAGAGGTAAAAACAGTATTGGGAAATTTGTGCGAGATAAAAATGGAGTTAGATAATAGAAGAAACGACCTTGAACAGAGTCAACAGCAGATAATAGAAATATTCAGTAGCCAGTTTTCTATACTCGATAATTTTACAAACATATACCTCGACCACGACGGGAAAAACAAAGTTTCTTCTGCAGTTCTTAAGGAACTTGAGAAATGTATAGCAGGTTTCAGTAGTCAGCAGAGATTGGATGAGTTAAACGATGCTGTAAATAGCAGTATGAACAAAATTGTCGATAGACTTTCCTTGCAAGTGCCGTCGGTAAACAAGAACGAAATAAATCTATTCCTCTATCTCTGTGCACAATTTTCTCCACGTGTGATAAGCCTTTTTATGAACGATAAGTTAGAAAATATCTATAACAAAAAATCGCGCCTTAAAAGGAAAATCATAAATTCAAATGCACCCGACGCGAAACAATTTCTTCGGTTTTTCTAATTAACAATGTCTCCTTGAGAATAAAATTAGAGGCTTCTGCCCGTTTTGTCCGAGAAACTGCGGTCGTTTTTCTACTCCTCAGTCACTGCGTGACAGTTCCTCTTCGCGTGCGGAGCACTAAGTTGTAGACATAGTTTTGTTTTTATTGTTAATTTATTGATATTTAATAAGATAGCGTGTATTTCTCTTGGCGAGAAACGCAAAGTGTTGATAATCAGCGAATTATGGCAATTGATAGAATTTTCTTCTTAATTGCCTTCTATTTTATTGATATTCAGCAGTTTATAAATCTTGTTGATGGGTATTAGTGGAGTGAAAATTTACTTATTTCTGTTTTCTTTCCATAATTTTGCACTGTTAAACAATAAAAAACAAAATTATGAGGAACGTTTTATTTGTATTACTTTTATTATTCTCGGGAATGAGTCTTTTCGCGCGTAATTGTATTGATGAGGAAAAGGCAAAAATAATAGAATTGTCAACAGAACACAAGGGGGAACTTTTACGCGATATATTTATTCCTCCATTAGAGTGTTACTTATATAATAGAGCAATTTTTCTTTCACTCTTTGAGGATTTGGGAGATCTTACAATAGTTATTAGCGGTGCAAACAGTCGAATTGTTGTAAATGCAAAATCAACCGATGAAATGGTGGAAATTGATATAAACGACTGTGAAAATGGTTATTATACTATTGAAATTATAACAGAGAATCAAGACACTTACACTGGAGAATTTATCTTACAATAACATAATTGAAATTAACCTAACTAAAACCACAAATTATGAAAAGAATACTTTATTTTGCTTTTATTCTTGTAACGGCATCGTGTAACAACGAAATTATGGAGTTTGAAGAGTTTAAGAACCCTGAAACTACAATACAGCCCAAAACAAGAAGCATCAATGAGGCTATAGAAATAGCAAACAATGCAGCACAAGAATTTTTTGGTGTTACACGCGCTGCCGGCGGTAGAATTGCAGATGTAAATAATATAGACATTATAACATCGTCACTCACACGCTCGTCAGGCAGCAACGACACTCTGCTTTATATTGTCAACTATGAGGACAATAATGGATTTGCTGTTATATCGGCAAACAAAGATGCTGACGCTCTGCTAGCTGTAACCGAGCAGGGTTCATATACTCCCGACAGCGAAAATATCGGTTTTAATATGTTTATGGATATGGCTCAGGCATACGCAGCTAAATCTATATTGCCACCGGGCGTTGAAGAAGGGGGTACTTTATTTCCTATAAAAGAGTACAAGGAGACACTTGATACAATAGAAAACACACACATACTACCTAAAATAAAAGTACAATGGGGACAAGAAGGTATTGAAAGTAAGTATGCAAACAACTCTATTAGAAAGACTGCGGGATGCGCAAACGTAGCTACTGCACAAGTAATGTCTCATTTCTCTTATCCAACACAAATAGAGCTTACATATTTAGGTAATAATTCTTACAGTCAACATCTAGATTGGGCAACTATTAAGCAGCACAAAACTCGACACAATAATAATAGCAATTGTACTGCAACTTCTGCTGCTCACGAGGCAATATCACAGTTGCATAGGCAATTAGGACACTTGAATAATAGTTGGTATGAGCCCAGTGTTACATCTACTGCCGACAGTGAGATTAAAATACCCTTTAACAAATACGGCTATTCTGTATCGCAGTATATGAACTACAATAATTCAGACTTCGCTTCTTTGCTAAAGCAAAATAAAATAGTAGTATTGCTTGGTATGAATGAAAGCTTAAACACAGGACACGTATGGGTAGTAGACGGGCTAAAGAAAATATCAATACTTTATACCGCGTGGTGTCGTGAATTCGGTTCTGTTCTTTGGGAAGAAATATCACAATCTACAAGTACAATAGAATATTACCACCACAACTGGGGTTGGGATGGTAATTGTAATGGATATTTTAATAAAAATGTTTTTAATCCCAACAATTCTATCAGTTACGACAACGAAGGGGCAGGTTACCAAAATTCTCTTAGTACAGCTTTTGGATATAACTTAAAATATTTTTGGGTAACCCGATAAATTATTTATATTTGCAACAAACAAGCCTTAATAGTACAGTAAATTATGAAAAAAGCAATTAAACTACTGGTCGTTGCAGCACTCTTTGCAGCCTGCTCAAGCGACGACGATTCAACAATCAAGGAGATAAAGCTCAACGAAACAGAGACGGAGATTGCGGCAAACAGCCCCGCCTTTGCGGTGAACCTTCTTAAGGCAGTTGACGGCACTTTCGAGAACAACGATAAATATGTAGTATCGCCCCTTAGCGCATCGCTCGCATTATCGATGGCAATGAACGGCGCCAACGGTGAGACCTACGACCAGATAGCCGACGCAATGTCGCTTGGCGACTACTCACTCGACGAGATAAACGACTACAACAAAAAGATTGTGGACGGCATTACCCGCCTCGACAAACAGGCCAAGATGAGCATCGCAAACTCCGTGTGGCTGAACGAGGGCTTTTATCCCCTTGAGACATTCAGCCAAAGAATTATAAAGTATTACGGCGCAAAGAGCGAGATGCTCGATTTTTCGAATGAAAATGCTGTTGGCGTGATAAACAATTGGGTGAGCAACGAGACAAACGGCCTTATCACACAACTCTACGAGCAATTGAATGACGACACACCGTTTGTTCTTGCAGATGCTTTCTACTTCAAGTGTCCCTGGCACGACAAATTCGATGCAAAGAACACAAAGGTAGATAAATTCTACGCCTACGACGGCACAGTGCAGAAGGTAGAGTTTATGGTGGGCGACAATAAAGGAACTGTAGGCAAGACTTATTGCAGACAAGAGTACTCGTTCTGCACCATCTTTCTGGGAAAGAACAACGCGTTCGCAATGGATTTTGTAATGCCCATCGGAGAAAAGAGCCTCGATGAGTGCCTGGCACTTCTCGACAATGGAGCCTTGTCGAAGATATACAACAACCAGGCCGATGACCACTACTCGAGCTACAAGAATGAATTGTGCCGTTTCATACTCCCCAAACTGAACATAGAAGTAAACGCAGCTCTCAACGATGCGCTTGTGAGAATGGGAATAGAGGACGCCTTTAACCCCGAGGAAGCCGACTTCGGCCAACTGTCGCAGAGCAGCACGTATGTTTCCGAGGTTCGCCAGGCAAATGTGTTCAGTATAGACGAGGGCGGTGCCGAGGCCGCTGCATCTACCGGCATAAAGGGCAGATTCACATATAACCCTCCCTACAACATTGTAATAAACCGTCCTTTCCTCTTCTTTGTGAGAGAGAACAAGACCAACACAATACTCTACGCAGGTAAGGTAAATAAGATATAGTCATATAAGGAAACATTAATGAAATGAGCGGCCTTTGCAAATGCAAGAGCCGCTCATTTTCCATTATCAGCCGTAGCCTCAACAACAGCACATCAGTTCAGAACCTTGAAGCCCAGGAAGAATGTGCGCGGCGAGGTAGGCCCATAGAAATAGCCCGAATCGCGGAACTCACCCTTATCGAGGTCCTTCTGGAAGCTGTTGAAGATATTCTGTACACCTGCACTCAGTTGCAGCTTCAGGTGGTCGCGCAACACAAAGGTATAGTCACATTTTACGCCAAAATCGAAGAAATCGGGTGTATTCTCCATACGGTCATTCTCGATGTATCCTGCATAGTGGGGAACAATCATACTGCCTGTATAAGTACCCGAAAGCGCAATATTCAGATTGGTGACAGGCTCGGTAGATAGAGTAAAGTAACCATAGAAATTGGGAGTACGTGGCATACGTCGTGTGGTGAGCTCCACACCGTCCACCTCGGTCCACACCTCGGGGTTCTTATATTGGCTGCGCTGTGCAGTAACGCCCATTTGCAGCGAGACGTCCTTTCCGTGAGCGAATTTAGTCTCAACATTCACACCGTAGACATCTGCCCCGCTGCCGTTGCGGCGCTCCTTCATCATAAAGCCGTCGCTGTTGTGACCTACATCCTCGAGCACAAAGACATTATCGAGAGAGGTATAGAATCCCTCGACAAGCACATTGCTTTGCCAATGCCCTATGAGTGTGCTCCAGTCTATTGAACCGCTGAAGCTGTTGGAGCGCTCCTCCTCGAGATTATCGGCAAGGCGTATCTGTACACCCTCACCACCGACGGCTGTCACGTGCAAATCCTCGTCGTAGGCTTGCGGTGCACGGAAACCGGTAGAGTATGTAAGACGTGCCTGCAAATTGTCGAGCGGTTTGTACAGGAAATTCACTCGAGGACTCACAATGGGATTATCTATAAGATTGTGCTTGTCGATGCGCGCACCCACGAGCAGAGAGAAAAGACGCGCATTCCACTCATTCTGTACAAAAGCACTCGCAATGCGCACATTCTGCTTCATATCCCTGTTGTATCCCGTCATAATGTCGTGAAGGCTATTCTCCTGATACTCCACTCCGCCAACAAATGTAGCGGGTGCAAAAAGCAGCTTGCCCATCATAACCGTATATGTAGCCCCCGTTACCCAAGTGAGGTCGTCGGTCTTTCCGTAGGCATTAGGATCGCGCTGTGCACCATAGTAGCTGTTGCGGTCGGTATGCTGCACCGATGCATAGAGCGACACCTTGTTGCGAAACTCGTTCCACGACAAGTCATACGACACCCCACCGCTGTTTATTATATGCTTAGTCTGTTCGGTAATATCGGCCTCGTGGGGCTGAAAGTCGAAGCGGTTGCCACCGCGGCGCGTCTCGTTGGTAGTGTGGTACTCCACGTTTATACGGCTGCCCGTGGTGGGACGATAGTATGTGCGCAGACCAAAGGTATTTATATTCACCTTTCCAATCTCCGAAAAGCCGTCGCCGTCGTGGTCGTAAGGGTTGCGGTTGCGGTAGCTCTCATACACCGCAATGCCGTACGAGTTGTCCTTGGCCACCAACGAGGCATTGGCACCCATATACTGCTCCCAGTTCTTTCCGCCGTAGCTGTTGAAATTACTTGATACCTGGAACGAGTTGCTCACGGGGTCTTTTGTTATTATGTTTATTGTTCCTCCAACGGCATTCGCGCCAAAGAGCGCCGAGCCTCCGCCACGTACAACCTCTACCCTCTCAATCATATTCACAGGAATCTGCTCAAGACCATAGACGCCGCTCAGGGCGCTTATTATGGGTCGGCTGTTGATGAGCACCTGCGAATAAGGTCCTTCGAGTCCGTTTATCCTCACCTGCGGAAAGCCGCAATTCTGACAGTTGTTCTCCACTCGCAGGCCAGGCACATAATTGAGGCTCTTTGCAAGGTCGGTGGAGTTTACCTGCTCAAAAAGCACGGGGCTTATCACATTCACAACCACAGGCGCATCCTGACGACGCACCTCGTTGCGGTTGGCCGACACGACAACCTCGTTTATAACAAGCGCCTCTTCCTTCATCTTGAAGTGCACTACTGCAACATATTCCTTACTCACTGTAACCTCTTTTGTTTGGGTGACGTAGCCCATAGCCGACACACGGAGAGTGTACTTTCCGGGTTTTAGCTTGCGGAACTCAAAGCGTCCCTCCTCGTTGCTGCTCGTACCCTCGCCAGTCTCAAGAATAAGGATATTGGCATACGGGACATTCTCCTCGGTACCGGCCTCGATGACGTGTCCCGAAATCATATTGCCTTCTTTAACGTGAGAGCCCACATTCTCGCCTCTTCCGACAAGCGCAATTAGCGTAAAAACAAGTGTAGTTAAAATCAATCTCATATTCTTTGTATTTATTATTTTCTTTGCCATTAATTGCGGTTGCAAAGTTCTTTATAAATACAATGCCGCACAATCGCAATTTTTAGTTAATTTTACACTTGCGCCTAATGGAATTTTAGTAAAATAAGAGCAAAAAAAGAGGAGGTGCTGACACCTCCTCCGCTATGATTCTATAAAAGCCGCCACTTACATCTGCTTCTTGAGCCACTGTCTGAACAGCTCGTTCACACCCTCGTTGGCATTGGCTATCTCCTGCGAGAACTCCACATTGGCATTCCGCAAATTAACGAACTCGGGACGGCTGTACACCTCTATGAGCCCGTCTATCTCCCCTTTATCTACCTTGCCGTGCATTGCCATACACATAAGTTTGGGTGTCACACGGCTCAGATAGGCAAAGAAATTCTCGGCAAGAGTCTGACTCTCGGGAGCACCGCTGCGCAGCATCTCGTTCATTGCACCGTAGCTGTTCTCCACAATCACCTTACGGCCCGAAACCTCGTAGAACTTTTCCACAGCAGGAAGATAGCCTGCCTCAATATCATCGGGGAGCGAAGGTACGGGAGGCTCCTCGCCATTAACAATGTCGGCTATTGCCGAGCCGGTGCAACCGTTGACAAGAGCCGAAAAGTCGTTCCTCATAATACCGGCAATCTTCACCACCGATGCAAGGAGCACCTCGTCCTTGACAGTTGCATTCACCTTCTTCATATCCACCACAGAAACGTGCTCCTGCATATACGGCAATGCAATATCGGCAAGGGCAGCAAACAGTTCCTGCTCGCAATACTCCTGGGCTAGTTTCTCGGCAATTGCATCGCGCTCCGTGGCAACAGCATAAGGACAATTCTCCATTGTATTCATATATTCGAGGATAAGAGCCTTGAAGTGCGCCACAGAGAAATTGTCCGACAAGCGGCTCCACTCCGACTGATAGTACTTTGAAAGTTCGTTCTTGAGTCCCATTTGCGAACACGACGTGAAACCGACGGGAAGACACAATGCCAGAATGGCAAAGGCTACAAAAATAGAAAATGACTTTTTCATAGCGGTAATATTTAGATTGTTATGAAATGTCCTGTTGCGAGCCTAAGTGCAAAAACAAACACAGCATTTGTCTGCACAGCTCTTCACTGTGCAAATATATTCGTTTGGACGAACGGACAAAAGATTTTTACAAAAAAAAGGGAAACCAATGTGAAATAGTGTGCAAAAAGGGTAAAAAAAGAGAAGAAACACCCTTTTAGAGCATTGCCGCCACACCGCTTACAAGCAGAAAAGCATATACAATCCTCTTGAGCACATTGCCGTCGATACGAGCAAAAAGCCTCGCCCCAAGCATCGTACCTATGAGCCCTCCAATGATGCCTGCCGTCCACCACAGCAGAATATCATCGCCAAAGAAACCCACACGCGCCCTGAAAGCCGAATAGAAAATGTTAAGCACCACCGAGAATGCCTGAAGCGTCGCAACGTAGGCCATCTTGTCCTTTATGCAGTTTATGCAATAGAGCACAATGGGCGGACCGGGCATTGCAAACATTCCGCCCATTACTCCGCTCAATGCCCCCAAAAAGGTTTTTGTCCAAGCATTATGGGGTATCCTGCGCTTGCCGTCGAAAAAGAGAAAATAGAGCGCAATGGCCACGAACATTACACCGAAGCACTTCTTGAGCGCACCGCTGCTCATAGACGCCATATACTCGATGGCCACAAACGACGCAACAATGTTGGTAAGCAGCAGCGGCAGCATCACACGCCACTGTATATGCCCAAAGTTACGCACCGCAATTACAAGCGCCGTACTTCCGGCCAACATTCCCGACAGCGCCGTAGACTCGCCATACGAGGGAAGGAAACAAGGGAAGAACATCATTACAAAAATCCCGAAGCCAAAGCCACTGACCCTTTGTATGAAGCCGGCACATATTGTAAGGAGAAATATAAGGATAAGAGTAAGCATAGGATTCTTGCAATAGGGACACCCTGCGTGTGGAGGTACGCCTTAAAAAACAGTGCAAAAATAACCAAACAGCGGAGAAGAAAAAAGCCTACACCGTTTTTTCTGCTTCCTTATTTTTTACAGTTCCCCAACTGTACCTACAGCAAACAGCAACACACAAATGATACAACGGCAAAACCGCCTTAACCCTGCCAGCGTTTATTTTACAGCAAAAAAATGGTCTTGTTTGCTTTTTTTATGAAAAAAACATCTATTTTTGCTATTTGTAAAAGGTATATAATATACAAATTAAAACAACTTTTTAATTAAATAACTTAATATCAATTCATTATGTGGTTACTTAAATCTTCTGTGGGAAGAAAGGTAATTATGAGCGTATCGGGTCTTGCCCTCGTTCTCTTCCTTCTTTTCCATATGTCAATGAACTTGGTCGCACTTTTCAGCGGCGAAGCTTACAACGTGATTTGCGAGTTCTTGGGTGCTAATTGGTATGCACTTGTTGCTACAGCCGGCCTTGCAGCTCTTGTTGTTTTGCATTTTGTGTATGCCTTTATTCTCACAATGCAGAATAAGAAGGCACGCGGTACACAGTCTTACGACTACACCAAACAACCCAAGGAGGTTGAGTGGGCTTCGCAGAATATGTTTGTGCTTGGCCTTATCGTTATCCTTGGTATGGGTCTTCACCTGTACAACTTCTGGGCAAATATGCAGCTCGTCGAGGTGCTTCATATGCTCGGTGTTCACGTTGACGGCGTTGAGCTTGCAGCAGACGGTGCACACTACATCAAGGAGACATTCTCTTGCATTGTGTATGTAATCCTCTATCTTGTTTGGTTGGTAGCTCTGTGGTTCCACCTCACACACGGTTTCTGGAGCGCAATGCAGACACTCGGCTGGAACAACCAGGTATGGTTCAACCGCTGGCGTTGCATTGGTAATGTGGTATCTACCATCATTATCCTTGGCTTTGCTGCCGTTGTACTTGTTTATGCTTTCTGCCCCTGCGCAGGCTGTTAAGCACAATCCTTTATTTGTAAAATTATAAAAACATTATATTATGGCTAAGATTAGTTCAGTAAAACCGGATTCTAAAATTCCCGAGGGTCCGTTGGCCGAAAAGTGGACCAATTATAAGGCACATCAGAAATTGGTGAACCCTGCTAACAAGCGTAACTTGGATATTATCGTTGTTGGTACAGGTCTTGCCGGTGCATCGGCAGCCGCATCGCTTGGTGCAATGGGTTTCAACGTGCTCAACTTCTGTATTCAGGATTCACCCCGTCGTGCTCACTCAATCGCAGCACAGGGTGGTATCAACGCTGCCAAGAACTATCAGAACGACGGTGACTCGGTTTATCGTCTCTTCTACGATACTATAAAGGGTGGTGACTACCGTGCTCGCGAGGCTAACGTACATCGTCTTGCCGAGGTTTCGGGTGCTATCATCGACCAGTGTGTCGCTCAGGGTGTTCCCTTTGCACGCGAGTACGGCGGCTTGCTCGCCAACCGTTCGTTCGGTGGTGCTCAGGTATCGCGTACATTCTATGCCCGCGGCCAGACTGGTCAGCAGCTTCTCCTCGGTGCTTACTCGGCACTCAACTACCAGGTGAACCTGGGTAAGGTTAAGCTCTACACACGTTACGAGATGCTCGACGTTGTCATCATCGACGGCCGTGCACGCGGTATCATCGCACGTAACCTTGTAACAGGTAAGGTTGAGCGTTTTGCTGCCCACGCTGTGGTTATCGCTACCGGCGGTTACGGAAACGCATTCTTCCTCTCTACAAACGCAATGGGAAGCAACGGTTCGGCAGCTCTCCAGTGCTACCGCAAGGGTGCTTACTTTGCTAACCCCTGCTTTGCACAGATTCACCCCACCTGTATCCCCGTTCACGGCGACAAGCAGTCTAAGCTGACACTTATGTCCGAGTCTTTGCGTAACGACGGCCGCATTTGGGTTCCCAAGAAGTTGGAGGATGCCAAGGCACTTCAGGCTGGTACAAAGAAGGCAAGCGACATTCCCGATGAGGACCGCGACTTCTACCTCGAGCGCCGTTATCCCGCATTCGGTAACCTTGTTCCCCGTGACGTTGCATCACGTGCAGCCAAGGAGCGTTGCGACAAGGGCTTTGGTGTAAACAACACAGGTCTCGCCGTATTCCTCGACTTCAAGTACGCTATCCAGCGCCTTGGTAAAGAGGTTGTAAAACAGCGTTACGGAAACCTCTTCGATATGTACGAGGAGATTACCGACGTAAGCCCCTACGAGGCTCCTATGATGATTTATCCCGCTATCCACTACACAATGGGTGGTATCTGGGTAGACTACGAGCTCCAGACATCTATCCCCGGCTTGTTCGCTATCGGTGAAGCAAACTTCAGCGACCACGGTGCCAACCGTCTCGGTGCTTCGGCTCTTATGCAGGGTCTTGCCGACGGTTACTTCGTACTCCCCTACACAATGCAGAACTACTTGAGCGACCAGATTCAGGTTAAGCGTTTCAGCACCGATGCTCCCGAGTTCGTGGCAGCAGAGAAGGCTGTGAACGACAAGATTGCGAAGCTTATGTCTATCAAGGGTAAGCGCAGCGTCGACTCAATCCACAAGGAGCTCGGTCTTGTAATGTGGGACTATGTAGGTATGGCACGTACCAAGGAGTCTCTCGAGACAGCAATCAAGAAGATTGCCGAAGTAGAGAAGACCTTCTGGAGCGACCTTCGTATCCCCGGTGTTGCCGATTCACTCAACATTGAGCTCGAGAAGGCATTGCGTCTGCTCGACTTCATCGAGATTGGCAAGCTTATGGCCTACGACGCACTCAACCGTGAGGAGTCTTGCGGCGGTCACTTCCGCGAGGAGCACCAGACCGAAGAGGGCGAGGCTAAGCGTAACGACGAGGAATTCTCGTATGTAGCTTGCTGGAAGTACACCGGCGAGGGCAACGAGCCCGAACTCCTCAAAGAGGACCTCAACTATCAGTACATCAAGGTACAGCAGCGTAACTACAAGAACTAATTAAAAAGATTGTAACAATGGACAAGAATATAAGTTTCAATTTGAAAGTATGGCGTCAGAGAGGTCCCAAAGAACCCGGAAAATTTGTGACCTATCCGATGAAAGACATTCCCGGTGACACCTCATTCCTTGAGATGCTCGACATTCTCAACGAGGAGCTCGTTAACAAAGGCGAAGAGCCTATAGTATTCGACCACGACTGCCGCGAGGGTATCTGCGGTATGTGCTCGCTCTACGTGAACGGTCACCCCCACGGTCCCGCAACAGGTGCAACAACCTGCCAGCTCTATATGCGCCGTTTCAACGACGGTGACACAATCACCGTTGAGCCCTGGCGTTCGGCTGCATTCCCCGTAATCCGCGACCTTATGGTAGACCGTACTGCATTCGACAAGATACAGCAGGCTGGCGGTTACGTTTCAATCAACACCGGCGGTATCCCCGATGCCAACGCAATTCCCATAGGCAAGGATATTGCCGAGGAGGCTATGGACGCTGCTGCATGCATCGGTTGCGGTGCTTGCGTGGCAGCTTGTAAGAACGGTTCGGCTATGCTCTTCGTATCGGCAAAGGTAAGCCAGTTTGCACTTCTTCCCCAGGGACAGCCCGAGGCTGCACGTCGTGCAAAGGCAATGGTTGCAAAGATGGACGAGCTTGGCTTCGGTAACTGTACCAACACACGTGCTTGCGAGGCAGAGTGCCCCAAATGTATCTCTATCAGCAATATCGCACGCTTGAACCGCGAGTTCATCAAGGCAAAACTTGCCGACTAAGGATATATTCCTTGCATAATAAAAATGATATTGACCGCAAAAAATGCGGTCAATATCATTTTTAAATGGGACAAATAAAAAAATATTATAACTTTGTCATTGTTAAGCACAAAGAGTCTCATACACAAAAACAACCTATATGGTACTGAACTACATTTGGATAGCATTTTTTCTTTTAGCATTTATAATTGCACTGTGCAAATTGCTGTTTATGGGCGATACAGAAGTATTCCCAGCCATAATGAACTCCACATTCGACACAGCAAAGACCGCTTTCGAAATATCATTGGGGCTCACGGGAGTACTCTCCTTGTGGTTGGGCATTATGAAGATAGGCGAGCGCGGAGGGCTTGTAAACGCCCTTGCACGCGCACTTGCCCCAATTTTCAACCATATATTCCCCGATATACCCAAAGGACACCCTGTTACAGGCACAATGTTTATGAATGTAGCAGCCAATATGCTCGGACTCGACAACGCAGCAACACCAATGGGACTCAAAGCTATGCAGGAACTCCAAGAACTCAACCCCAATAAAGATACTGCCAGCAACCCAATGATTATGTTCCTGGTGCTCAACACCTCGGGACTGACGCTCATTCCTATGAGCGTGCTTCTCTACCGCACACAGCTTGGAGCAGCACAACCCACCGATGTATTCATACCTATACTCATTACAACCACAATATCTACCATAGCAGGACTTATAATAACCAGCATCTACCAACGTATAAACCTGCTCAACAGAACAATGATACTCTTTTTACTTGGAACGTGCCTGTTTATTGCCGCCGGTACGTGGGGCGTAACAATGCTGTCACGTGTGCAGATAGAGATATTCTCGACCACCCTTGCCAATGTACTTTTGTTTGCAGTCATCGTACTGTTTATTGTCTCGGGAATCGTGAGCAGGATAAATGTGTACGAGACATTCATAGAAGGGGCAAAGGAAGGTTTTGACACAGCCATAAGGATAATACCATATATGGTTGCAATACTCGTCGCTGTAGGTGTTTTCAGAGCCTCGGGAGGAATGGACGTACTCATTGGAGCTGTAGCCTGGTGCATAGAGGCGTGCGGAGGTAACTCCGACTTTGTGGGAGCACTCCCCACTGCCATTATGAAGCCACTCAGCGGCAGCGGTGCACGCGGAATGATGATTGACGCAATGACAACCTACGGAGCCGACTCCTTTGTAGGCCGCCTTGCCTGTATATTCCAGGGAGCTACCGACACAACATTTTATATCCTTGCCGTATACTTCGGCAGCGTAGGCATACGCAACACTCGGCACGCCGTTCCCTGCGGACTCTTTGCCGACCTTGCCGGAATACTCGCAGCAATTGTAATAGCATACATTTTCTTCGGATAACCACAAAAAAAACATTTATAACTATGATTACTTATCAGACTGACGGAGTGAAAATGCCCACAATAAAGCGTCGCGAAATATCGGCGTGGGTAAAGAGCGTGGCACAGAGCCTGGGGAAAAAGGTTGGCGACGTGGCATACATATTCTGCAACGACGAGAAGATACTCGAAGTGAACCGCGAATACCTTCAGCACGACTACTACACCGACATCATAACCTTCGATTACACCGAGGAAAACACAATCTCGGGCGACCTATTCATAAGCCTCGACACAGTGCGCAGCAATAGCGAGCAGCTTGGCGTAAGCTACGACCAGGAGCTCCGCCGCGTCATAATACACGGTATCCTGCATCTGTGCGGCATCGACGATAAAGGACCAGGCGAAAGGGAGATAATGGAGGAGCATGAGAACAAGGCGCTCGCAATGCTCAACGACTGACAGACGAGCGGGTATGCAGGTACTCTTCTACTATCTGACAGCGATGAACATATTGGCCTTTGCGCTATTTGGAGCAGACAAATTAAAGGCACGAAAAGGCTTTTGGCGCATCTCGGAAAAAGGGCTTATGCTCACCGCACTGTGCGGCGGCAGCATAGGTGCGCTGTGCGGAATGCGTCTCTTCAGGCACAAGACAAAGCACAAGCTATTTACAATTGGCATTCCCCTTATACTGCTTGTACAGGGGCTCGCACTTATGTATTACCTGTTCGTATAGAATTGCAACAGGCTTGTTGTAGAAGTTGTATTTGTCATTCTATATTTTTAACAAGAAATCACAACTGTTTCCTGTATTATTATATATATTTGCAAAGGTAGGCACAATGACACACAATTGTGTACCAAGCATCTGCGTATAATAACATTAAAACATAGCGCTATGAAACGCATCATCTCCGCCCTGCTGCTTGCAATAATCGCAATTATTGCAACGCCTTTGTGTGCCCAACAGCAAATATCCTTTCCTTATATCGTCAAGGAAGGAATGCCAGGGAATATCGATTATACAACCGTCAGCCAGTATGTGTGGGAGTCGCCACTATATTCACCAGATACAGACGTAAAAGGTATAAGGCTCACATTCCTCGAGTCGGATTACCAAGTGCTGCACAATGGTTTTTGTATGGTTGCCCTCTCGGAACTCCATTTTTTCGATGCCGAGGGTAACGAAATAACGTACAGCGTGGAGAATATCGACTGTAATTCCATTGAATCGACCGAAGGTTCTTTAAGCGGACTGTACGACAACATCTACACAACTTATTATCACTCGGTGTGGAAAGATGCGATTATAGACAACGACAGCGAGGTTTATATAGATGTCGATTTTCAGAGGAACGTATCGTCGTTCAGTTTCTCGTATAGGACTCGTAACCTCAACATCTACCCCACCTCAATTGCAATAACAGCCAGTGGTACTGCATACGACAAAAATGCCGTAACAGACAGCGACAACAACCAAAGTAACAACAATCAAGACAACGAAGAGGAGTTTGAAGGAGATATAGACTACACTCCCGTAGATATTCTTACCACAGAATGCCTCTTTGTTACCCTTGCCGACGGTGGCATAGACGCCTATCCCCTTGAGTCGCTGTCGGGCGAATATAGCGTAGCAGACGGTACACTCGTTGTTCCGTTGGGGTCGGGCGACAGCATAGAATACAGACAGGGAACATACAAGCACTATGGGAGTGAGCCTCCCCAATTGCCTTATATGACCTCGTACAAATTCAACAACAAATACAACCCGAACCTGAACGTGGACATTGAAGCCGACACTGTAACCGAGAATATGAGCTTCGACGTGAATGCTATAGGAAAACATCTTACAGCGAGCTTTCAGTTGAGCGACAGCAGGGCCGTTGCATACGTGGGCAAGAAGCAACAGGTGAGCAAGGAGACACGCAACCGCTTCGATGCTCCCGTTAAATATGCTGTCACCTACCCCGGATACAACGTAATAAAGAACGTAAAGGTACAGGACGAGAAATGGGAATACGGAGAAGATGGAATAGACGAGATTGCGCTCACCGAGGATATGCTCTACACGAACAAGCCCTCGCAGGTGGGTGACCACCTTAGGAATATGCTCGACGGCAACCCCTCGACGGTGTTCCACACTGTATACGGCTCGGCCTACGATGCATCGGTAATGCCATATATAACAATTGCGCTCGACAGCCCTGTGGAGATAGTGAAATTCTACTATATGACACGCACCACAGGAAACTACAGCCCTATGCAGCTCAACCTCTACGCAAGCAACGACAACTATTCGTGGGAGCTTATACGGAGCTTCAGTTCCACCGATGACGGACTGCCGCTCGACCCCGCCGGAGCCGAATATACATCGCCCTCAATAGAGCTCGGCAAGAGCTACAGCTACCTTAAACTGGAACAGACGGCAAGCGAGCACCGCAACAACCATATGGTATTTGCCGAGTTCCGCCTGTACAATGTTGTGCCAGGCAACGGCGAGGCCGTAAAGGTACAGGACGCTGTTTACAGGAATGTAAAGATTCCTTTCGGCAGGATATACACCATAAACACCAATTGGCTCGCCGACAAAGGCAATGTTCCACGCATAGACATTGACATTGAAAACGGACTTTCGGTAACAAGCAAGGAGTATTATCTGAGCGCCAATTTCAGGATAACGGGCTACGGAATGTACGACGATTTTGTGGATTCGGTACATATTAAGGGACGCGGAAACACCACGTGGGGCTACAGCAAAAAGCCCTACCGCCTGAAGTTCGACAAGAAGGTGAAACCGTTTGGACTGACAAAGGGAAAGAGCTGGGTGCTTCTTGCAAACGCGCAGACCGGAGCGATGATGGCAAATGCCGTAGCAATGAAGGTAGGCCAGCTTGCCGAAGTTCCGTACACCAATCATATTATACCTGTAGAACTATATATAAACGGAGAGTACAAAGGCAACTATATGTTCACCGAGCACATAGGATTCAGCAACAACAGTGTAGATATTGACGAGGATTCGGGCTTAGGATATATGCTCGAGCTCGACAGTTATTACGACGAGGATTATCGCTTCAGGTCGACATACTATAATCTTCCTGTCAACGTAAAGGAACCCGACCTGCTCGACTATGACACCCCGACAGCCAACGAAAAATTCGCAACCATAAAAGCCGATTTCAACGAGCTCGACTCACTCTTGTACAACGGCGGTGACATAAGTTCTAAGATAGACCTCGAAGCAGCCGCACGCTTTATGCTTGTGAACGAGCTTGTGATGAACCAGGAGCTCGGACACCCCAAGAGCACCTATCTGTGGCGCGAGGACGTGACCTCGGACGAGTCGAAAATCATACTCGGTCCACTGTGGGACTTCGACTGGGCATTTGGATACGAGGGCTCTGGACAATATTTCTATAGAGACTGTAAGGCCGATTATTTCTCCAACGGTATGCCATCGGGCAGCGGAAAATCGTTCTTCAGGCAATTGATGCTCGACAAGGAATTCCAGCGTTACTATTATAAAGTATGGAAGGAATTCAACGACAACAACCACATAAAAGAGATTGTAGAGTACATAAACGACTACTATCAGTTTGCACAATCGTCACTGGAGCACAACGCAACCATTTGGAATGACGGAAGCACATACGGGCAGAAGATAGAACAGATGCAGACGTGGATGCAGGGACGCTTCGAGTACATTTTTGCCAACCTCACGGAGTATGACATAACCGACCTCATATACACGCTGCTGGGCGACATTGACTGCAACAATATACTCACAGTGCACGACGTTGCCCTCCTTGCCGACTATCTTATAGGAAAGAGCGACCCCGCATTCAACAGCATAAAAGCAGATACGGACAACAGCGGCACGATAGACAGCGACGACCTTATAAACACCGCATCGGCAGTATTATCGACAGAAGAGACCGACCCCGCGTATGTGTTTAATCGTCCCGTTGCCGAGGCAACCATATATGCCCCTGCATTCAAGATGGAAACAGAGGACAACGTCACACTGCCTGTAACATACACCGCAACAGGCAGCAGCCACAATGCAATGCAGATGGACGTAAAAGTTCCGTTGGGAATGCTGCTCACCGACGCAACACCTGGCAGCGCTGTCGAGGGTAAGGAGTTCTATTATACCCAGACTGGAGAGGATACATACCGCATATTAATCTACAGTACCGACGGGAGCAATTTCACACCGGAAGGAGTGGCTGCAAACCTGTCGCTCTACACCGAGGAGATTATTCCTGCCGATGACTGCTGCATAGAATTTATGAATATCCTTGCCGTAGACAACGAAAATACAGAGCAGCGCATCGACGGATACAAGGTTAACTTTGGCTTTGGCGATGAGCCTGTCCTTTACAATCTGACATATTTTGTAGACGGAGAGCTCTACGAAACTATGAGCGTGGCTTACGGAGAGGAGATTGTGCCCATTGAAGAGCCTACGAAGGAGGGACACACATTCAGTGGCTGGAGCGACATTCCCGCAACAATGCCCGCACACGACGTAACAGTCACAGGCTCGTTCA
This sequence comes from Bacteroidaceae bacterium, assembly GCA_017554605.1. Lineage (GTDB taxonomy): Bacteria > Bacteroidota > Bacteroidia > Bacteroidales > Bacteroidaceae > HGM04593. Next base: position 13,494 of record JAFZIA010000079.1, on the reverse strand, counting down.
GCGTAAACAGCTACACCCTCACATACATTGTGGACGGAGAGGTTTACGACACTAAGAGCGTGGCATACGGAGATACAATCGTTCCCATTGATGAGCCGGCGAAGGAGGGACACACATTCAGTGGCTGGAGCGACATTCCTGCAACAATGCCTGCACACGACGTAACAGTTACAGGCTCGTTCAGCGTAAACAGCTACACCCTCACATACATCGTGGACGGAGAGGTTTACAACACTAAGAGCGTGGCATACGGAGATACAATCGTTCCCATTGATGAGCCGGCGAAGGAGGGACACACATTCAGCGGCTGGAGCGACATTCCCGCAACAATGCCCGCACACGACGTAACCGTCACAGGCTCGTTCAGCGTAAACAGCTACACCGTTACCTTTGTAATTGACGGAGAGCTCTACGACACGATAACCGTTGAATTTGGTGCAGAAATCACACTGCCCACTCCTCCCGAAAAGAGCGGCTACATATTCAGCGGCTGGAGCGACGTTCCCGCAACAATGCCCGCCGAGGACATTACAATCTCGGGCAGCTACATAATCGACACAACAGGTATCGACAGTATAGAAATAGACCTCGAGAACAACGAAGTGTACAACCTCAAGGGACAGCGCATAACAGAGCGCAGAAAGCTCATCAGAGGCATTTACATTGTAAACGGAAGGAAAGTATTTATAAAGTAGTTCAAAAGCCTCGAAACGGCTTATAAACGAGCCTTGTCAGTCAGTGAGCGGCACGCCGCTCACTGACTTTTTTACCCCCTCTTTCCGAAAAGAAAAACAGACACACAACCGTTCCCTCGCACCACCCCAACAGCGCCGAAGAAAAATAAAATCCTCAACTTGTTAATACCAACAAGATATATTAATTTTGTATGCGTTATTGGGGTATTGTACCCTGTAAAATTTGTTACAAGTGAAATTCGAATACGACATTTTAGTTATTGGCGCCGGCCACGCAGGTTGCGAGGCAGCCGCAGCAGCAGCAAACCTTGGAAAAAAGACCTGTCTGATGACAATGGATATGAACAAGATTGCACAGATGAGCTGTAACCCGGCGATTGGAGGCATTGCAAAAGGACAGATTGTACGGGAGATTGACGCAATGGGAGGATATATGGGGATTGTCACCGACAAGGCATCGATACAGTTCCGTATGCTCAACCGTTCCAAAGGTCCTGCAATGTGGAGTCCAAGAGCACAGTGCGACAGAGTAAAGTTCAGCATCTACTGGAGAGAGATTCTGGAGAATATCCCCAACCTGAATATGTGGCAGGACTGCGCAACGGAGCTCATTGTGGAGGGCGGACGTGCCGTTGGAGTAAAGACACAGCTCGGAGCCGAGTTCCGCGCCAAGAGCATTGTAATAACAGCAGGCACATTCCTCAACGGCCTTATGCACATTGGCAAAGTACAGATAGAGGGAGGAAGAATTGCCGAACCTGCAGCCAAAGGGCTCACAGAATCAATAAAAATGCACGGTATTACAGTGGGACGTATGAAAACTGGTACTCCTGTGAGGTTAGACAAGCGCAGTATAAACATTCAACTCACTGATATTCAACAAGGTGACAACGATTTTCACGCTTTTTCATATACAAGAACCGAGCGCAATCTAAAGCAAAACCCGTGTTGGGCGTGCTACACCAACCCCGAAGTGCACAAAATACTGAGCGACGGGTTAGACGAGTCGCCACTTTACAACGGACAGATACAAAGCATCGGTCCGCGCTACTGCCCGAGCATAGAGACAAAAATCGTAACCTTTGCCGAGCGTGACAGACACTTGCTTTTCCTGGAACCCGAGGGCGAGACGACACAAGAGATTTATGTAAACGGATTTTCCTCGTCGCTGCCAATGGAAATTCAGCTCAATGCACTGCGCAAGATTCCGGCACTGAAAGACGCCGTTGCCTACCGGCCTGGATACGCAATAGAGTACGACTATTTCGACCCCACACAACTGCGACACACCCTTGAATCGAAAATTGTCGAAGGACTATATTTTGCAGGACAGGTAAACGGAACAACAGGATACGAAGAGGCCGCAGGACAAGGTTTGGTGGCGGGCATAAACGCCGCACTCAAGATAGACGGGAAAGAGGAATTTATTCTGCGTCGCGACGAAGCGTACATAGGAGTACTCATCGACGACCTTGTAACAAAAGGCGTAGACGAACCGTACAGAATGTTCACCTCGCGCGCCGAATACCGCATACTATTGAGAGCCGACAATGCCGACGCACGACTCACCGAGCGTGCATACAACATTGGTCTTGCTACCGAAGAACGATATAATCGTTATTGCAAAAAACGCAAGCTAATATCGGAACTAACCGAATTTATCGAAAATTTTTCGGTAAAGGCAAACCTCATAAACGAAGGACTCGAACAACTGGGCACTACTCCACTCGCCCGCGGCTGCAAGCTCTCATCTATAATAGAACGTCCGCAGGTTACAATAGAGAACATAGCAAAATATATTGCTCCATTGGAAAACCGTCTGTCGAGATTGGGCGAGTGGCGCGACGAGATTACCGAGGCCACCGAGATTGAAATTAAATACAGCGGATACATTGAGCGCGAGCGCGAGCTTGCACAAAAGATGCAGCGAATGGAGAATATCCGCATAAAAGGTCGCTTCGACTACAACAGCATAGAGTCGCTCTCTACCGAGGCCCGACAGAAGCTCACAGCCATTCAACCCGAGACATTGGCACAAGCAAGCCGCATACCCGGTGTATCGCCAAGCGACATAAACGTATTGCTTATACTTGTGAAAAGATAGTCAATTGTTCCACGTGGAACAACACAGGATTACAGAATATAAAGCTAAAAACATACAACAATGAACAAGGAGTTATTACTGAAGAATCTTAGAAACATTCCCGACTTTCCTATACCGGGAATACAGTTCAAGGACGTGACCTCACTATTCAAGAAGCCCGAATGCCTGAAAGAGCTGGACGATGCACTTTACGAGCTTTACAAGGATTGCGGCATTACCAAAGTAGTGGGAATTGAGTCGCGCGGATTTGTACTGGGCGCAGCACTTGCTCTTAGACTCAACGCAGGATTCGTACCCATTCGCAAGCCAGGCAAACTACCTGCCGAGACTATAAGCGAGAGTTACAGCAAAGAGTACGGAACTGATACAATAGAAATACACAAGGACTCCATAGACGAGAACGACGTGGTTCTAATTCACGACGACCTATTGGCAACCGGTGGTACTATGCTCGCAGCGTATAATCTGGTAAAAAAGCTCAATCCCAAGAAGGTTATGATAAACTTCCTAATAGAGCTCGAAGACCTTAAGGGACGCGAGATATTCCCCGAGGAAGCCGATGTAAAATCACTGCTGTTTGTAGAGGGAGCATAATGAAAAAAGAGGAACGCAAAGAGAAGGAACAATACCTTAAAGGTATCGTCAACAATCTGCCCGAGTCGCCTGGTTGCTACCAATATCTCGACGAGGGTAGCACTATAATATATGTTGGAAAAGCAAAGAACCTTAAGCGACGCGTATCCTCTTACTTCAATAAAGAACAGCAAACACTGAAGACAAAACTTCTTGTATCCAAAATTTGCGATATAAGATACATTGTAGTAAACAGCGAGGCCGATGCACTGTTGCTTGAGAATAATCTCATAAAACAGCATAAGCCTCGCTACAATGTTCTACTAAAAGACGACAAAACATACCCCTCAATCTGCATCACGAATGACTATTTTCCCAAGCTATTCAAGACACGGCAGATTGTGCCTGGCGCAGGAAAATACTTTGGTCCTTACACAAATGCAACAGCACTCAACGCACTGCTTAAGCTCATAAAAGAACTTTATCCGCTACGTACCTGCACACTAAAGATAACCCCCGAAACTGTACGCGAAGGGAAATTCAGCGCCTGCCTTGAGCATCAGATAAACAACTGCAGCGCCCCCTGCATAGGCTGTATTTCGCATCAGGAATACCACAAACAGATAGAGGAAATAACAGCTATTCTACGCGGAAACATACGCCCACTACAGGAGACCTTGATTACCGAAATGAGAAGCGCCGCAGCAGAGCTACGCTTCGAAGATGCTCAGAAAATAAAGGAACGCTACGAGCTTATAGAGAACTTCAGGACACGCAGCGAGGTGGTAAGTTCGTCACTTAACAACCTCGATGTATTCAGTATCGAGAGTGACGAAAAGAGCGCGTTCATAAACTTTCTACACATCACTAATGGCTGCATAAACCAAGCCTTCACATTGGAGTACAAGAAGCGACTCGACGAGAGCGACGAGGAACTTTTATCACTTGCAATAGTTGAAATGCGCGAGCGTTTCGGGAGCAATGCACCCGAAATAATAATTCCATTCGAGATGGAAATTCCGCTCCAGGGAGTGACGCTCACACTGCCGCAAAGAGGCGAAAAAGCGCATCTTCTTTCGCTGTCAAAACTCAATGTGAAGCAGTACCGCGCCGACCGATTAAAACAGGAAGAGAAGCTCAACCCCGAACAAAAATCGGTACGCTTGATGAAAGAAATACAAGAGGCACTGCACCTCGAAAAACTGCCTATTGTAATTGAGAGTTTCGATAACTCAAACCTGCAGGGCGATGATGCAGTTGCTGCCTGTGTGGTTTTTGTAAAGCTCAAGCCATCGAAAAAGGATTATAGGAAATACACGATAAAAACCGTTACGGGAGCCGACGACTACGCCTCGATGCGCGAGGTTGTGCGCCGCCGTTACACCCGTTCTATAGCCGAGGGCACTACCCTACCCAACCTTATTATAGCCGACGGCGGAAAAGGACAGATTGAAGCCATACGCAGCGTAACCGAGGACGAATTGCACCTTAATATACCCATAGTCGGACTTGTAAAGGACGGCAAACACCGCACCTCTGAACTTATAATTGGCAGCACGGGACAGAGCATAGGACTCAAGCAACACACTGCACTCTTCCGTCTGATGACACAGATACAGGACGAGGTACACCGCTTTGCCATTACATTCCACCGTGACGTGCGCAGCAAGCGTCAAACAGCATCGGAACTGGATACTATAAAGGGAATAGGAGAAAAGAGCAAGCAAGCGCTCCTCAAACACTTCAAGAGTGTAAAGAGGATACGCGAGGCAAGCATTGAGGAAGTAGCAGCAATAATAGGAAAAGCTAAAGCCGGAATAGTACTCGAAAATTTGAAAGAGAAAATCTAAAAGAGTATCTTCGCACACAGTAAAAGACTAATAAAAAAAGAAAATGAGAATACTTATACAGCGTGTAAAAAAAGCATCGGTTACAATTGACAACCACATAAAATCGTCCATCGAAAAGGGACTTCTTATACTTGTGGGAATATGTGACGATGACAATCTTGAGGACATCTTGTGGCTCGTAAAAAAAGCTGTAAACCTTCGTATATTCGACGATGAAAAAGGAGTGATGAACCTATCGGTACTCGACACTGGGGGCGACATTCTTGCTGTGAGCCAATTCACACTTATGGCATCTACAAAGAAAGGCAACCGCCCATCGTACATAAAAGCAGCAGCCCCCGAGGTATCCGTTCCATTGTATGAAACTTTTTGCAGAGAACTAACAAAGGCTATGAACAAAGAGATTCAGACAGGCGTTTTTGGAGCTGATATGAAGGTAGAACTTATAAACGACGGACCAGTGACAATATTCATCGACTCAAAAAACAGAGAATAAAAATGACAATAAAAGAGGCACAGGAAAAGGTAGATTGCTGGATAAAGGAGTACGGTGTGCGCTACTTCAACGAGATGACAAATATGGCAATACTCACCGAGGAGGTGGGCGAAGTTGCACGCATAATGGCACGCACATACGGTGAACAATCCTTTAAGGAGGGAGAGAAAAAAGAGCTGGGCGATGAGCTTGCCGATGTACTATGGGTGCTTATATGCATAGCGAACCAGACAGGTATTGACCTAACCGAAGCACTAAAGAAAAACATCGATAAAAAGACAAAAAGAGACTCTACCAGGCATAAAGAAAACAAGAAAATAAACAACTGAATAAAAAGAAAGAATATGAGCGAACATTGTAATTGCGGATGTGACGGACACAGTCACGACCACACACAGGAACAGAGTAAATACGACCTTGTATTGAATGACTATTCTGCTGCAATGAGCGACAACGAGGTTGCTGAAAAAGTTAAGCAGATAATAGAAACAAAAGTAGAGGCAAATAATACAGCAGAAGTAAAGAAACTTATCTTTAGCTGCATCGACCTCACAACACTCAAATGCACCGATAACGAAGAGAGTGTGCTGCAACTCACCGAGAAGGTAAACGAACTGGAGGACAAATATCCCGAAATTCCAAGCGTAGCAGCAATATGCGTCTACCCTAATTTTGCAAAGATTGTAAGCGAATCACTCGAAGTGGAGAGCGTAGGTGTTGCCTGCGTATCGGGAGGATTTCCCTCGTCGCAAACCTTCCAGGAGATAAAGGTTGCCGAGACTGCTATGGCTATTCACGAAGGCGCCACGGAGATTGACATTGTAATGTGCGTAGGCAAATTCCTAAGCGGCGACTATGAGAGCGTATGCGACGAGATACAGGAACTAAAGAGTATATGCGGAGAGAACACTCTGAAAGTAATCATTGAAACAGGAGCGCTCGGCTGTGCCGAGAATATCAAAAAAGCATCGCTTTTATCGATATATTCGGGTGCCGACTTTATAAAGACTTCAACAGGAAAAGAGTCGCCTGCTGCCACTCCCGAGGCTGCATACATAATGTGCCAGACAATCAAGGAGTACTACGAAAAGACAGGAAACAAGATTGGGTTCAAAGCTGCCGGAGGAATAAACAGCGTACACGACGCACTTATTTACTACACCATAGTAAAAGAAATTTTGGGCGAAGAATGGCTCACCAATGAGCTGTTCCGCATAGGTACGAGCCGCCTTGCCAATGTTCTTATGAACGATATTACAGGAAGCGACAAATGCTTCTTCTAAGAAAGAGAATACATCTTGAATATATTAAAAAAGCAGCGGTTTATCCGCTGCTTTTTTAATATATTCAAGGAAACCATTATTTACTTCTTGAGATTGTATAATCGAGATAGGCAGTAAGTGCCTCGCGGCAATCATCGGGAATATCGTTGGAGAGAAGCGCCAATGCCTCGCGGCGGTACTCCTCAATCTTCTCAAGAGCATACTCTATTCCTCCCCCACTCTTCGCCTCCTCTATGAGACAGGCTATCTGCTCCTCGTCTAGCGGCTCGCCAGCGTTGAGCTTATTCTTGATGACAACCATCTTTTCATCGGTAGATTTTTGCAACACATAAAGAGCCGGAAGTGTTATCTTACCCTCTCTTATATCACTGCCCGTTGGCTTGCCGATGTTTGTATCGTAGTAATCGAAAATGTCGTCCTTTATCTGGAAGCATATTCCAAGAATCTCGCCGAAGCGCGCAAACTGTGCAGCACGCTCGGGGTCGGCACCAGCCGAGAGCGCACCAAATCGTCCACAGCAGGCAAAAAGCGATGCAGTCTTGCAACGTATCACCTCGAAGTATTTCTCCTCGTTGAAGCCTCCCTGATGCTGTAGCTGCAACTGCAGCATCTCACCGCTCGAAAGAGTGCGTCCGAGCTGCGAAAGACTCTCGATTATATCGACGTTTTTTGTCAGCGAAGCATTGTAGAGCGACGACGAGAAAAGGTAGTCGCCTGTGAGAATGGCAATGCGGTTGGAGTAAAGAACATTCAACGAGGGAACACCTCGGCGCATATCACTCTCGTCCACTACATCATCGTGCAAGAGGCTTGCAGTGTGAAGAAGCTCAAGAGCAGAAGCAGCCGCAAAGCTCGCAGTAGTTGCTCCGCCACAGCTCTTGGCAACAAGCAGCAGAAGTATCGGACGCATCATTTTGCCCGTAGAGCCTGCAACGTGCACAAGGGCACTGCCAAGCAAAGGGACATCACTCCTGAACTGCTCCGAATAGTAGTTCTTGAACTGAGCAAATTCCGCCTGTATCGGTTTTTGAATTATTTCCTTTATATCCATCGTATGAAACTATTTCTGCAAAAGTAATAAAAAGAATAGGTTGAAACGCAAAATTTGTGTATTTTTACATTCAATATTATTGATAATTATGGAAAAGCTATTTCTACTCGATGCATACGCACTCATTTACCGTGCATATTACGCACTGATAAAGAACCCGAGAATAAACTCCAAAGGGTTCAATACATCGGCAATACTGGGATTTGTGAACACCCTCGAAGATGTTCTCAAAAAAGAAAACCCCACACACATAGGCATTGCTTTCGACCCCAAAGGACCAACATTCAGGCACGAGGCATACGAAGCATACAAGGCACAGCGCGAGGAGACCCCCGAGGTCATACGCGAATCGGTTCCAGTGATAAAGGAGATTATAAAAGCATACAACATACCCATACTCGAAGTTGCGGGCTACGAGGCAGACGACGTAATAGGCACACTGGCAAAAGAGGCGGAGAAAAGGGGAATTATTACATATATGATGACTCCCGACAAAGACTACGGACAGCTTGTGTCCGAGACTACATTCATCTACCGCCCCAAATACGGCGACAAGGAATTTGAGGTAATGGACCCCGAACGGGTGAAAGAAAAATTCGGAGTATCGACAACAGAGCAGATAATAGACCTGCTGGGACTGATGGGCGACTCGAGCGATAATATTCCCGGATGTCCGGGCGTTGGAGAAAAAACAGCACAAAAACTGTTGGCACAATTCGGCAGCATCGAAGAGATGCTCAACCGCACCGGTGAAATAAAAGGAGCACTGCGGACGAAAGTCGAAGAGAACAGAGAGAAAATTCTCTTCAGCAAATTTCTTGCAACCATAAAGACCGACGTACCCATTGAACTCGATATGCAGTCGCTCAAGCGCGAACCAGCAAACGAAGAGGAGCTCACACGTCTGCTCGACTTTTACGAACTGCGCGCTCTCAAGGAGAGAATAAAAAAGACAAGCCTCTCCCCTACCCTATTCGACCAGGAGAGCTACGGAAACAAAAAAGAGGAGCAAAAGAAAAAAGAGGCAACTACCCCCGAAGCCGACCTTTTCAAAGGCACTCTCTTTGACTTATTTCCCACCGAAAATACGGGCGAAGAAAAAAAATCGAGCCATTTGAGCTTAAAAAGCACTCCTCACACATACAAACTCATTGATACAGAAGATGATATACATAATTTAATAAATGTATTGATTAATTGTCAATCTGTGTGCTTCGATACAGAGACAACGAGTACCAACGCAATTTTGGCCGAAATTGTGGGAGTGAGCTTTGCTCACACCGAAGGAGAGGCATTTTATGTTGCAATTCCGCCAAAAAGAGACGAAGCAATTAAACGGCTCGAAATTATGCGTCCTCTTTTCGAAAATAAAAAAATTGTTAAAGTGGGACAGAACATAAAATACGACCTCACAGTCCTTGCCAACTACGGCATTGAGCTTAGGGGAGAACTTTTCGACACAATGATAGCCCACTACATTCTGCAACCCGAGCTTCACCACGGAATGGACTATCTTGCCGAGGTGTATCTGAACTACGAGACAATAAAGATAGAAGAACTCATTGGCGAGAAAGGAAAGAACCAGAAGAATATGCGCGACCTTGCCCCCGCCGCAATATGCGACTATGCTTGCGAGGATGCCGACATCACACTTCGATTGAAGAATATTCTGGAAAAGGAACTCAAGAAAGAAGGACTCGAAAAACTCTTCTACGAAATTGAAATGCCGCTTGTACCCGTACTTGCATATATGGAACGTAACGGCGCGCGCATCGACACAAAAGCGTTGGGCGAGACATCGTCACTACTGAGCGCAAGGATTACAAATTTGGAGCAGGAGATTTTCCGTCTGGCAGGAGAAGCGTTCAACATAGCATCGCCCAAACAGGTGGGAGACATTCTCTTCGGAAAATTGAAAATTATAGAAAAACCCAAAAAGACAAAGACAGGGCAATACGTAACTTCGGAGGAGATACTCACACAGGTACAGAACCGCCACCCTATCGTGAAACATATTCTGCAATACCGTGGACTGAAGAAACTGCTGAGCACATACGTAGATGCACTGCCCGCGCTTGTGAACCCCATCACTGGAAAGATACACACGTCGTACAACCAGACGGTGACGGCTACAGGCCGACTGAGTTCGAGCAACCCCAATCTACAGAATATACCAATACGCGACGAGGACGGCAAGGAGGTGCGCAAGGCCTTTGTCCCCGATGAGGGAAACATATTCTTCTCAGCCGACTATTCGCAGATTGAGCTGCGTATAATGGCCCATCTGAGCGGTGATAAAAATATGATTGAAGATTTTTGCAGCGGGTACGACATTCACGCAGCCACAGCCGCCAAAGTATTCAAGAAGCCCATTGCCGAAGTTACAAAAGAGGAACGCAGCAAGGCTAAGGTTGCCAATTTTGGAATCATATACGGAATATCGGTATTTGGTCTTGCCGAGAGAATGAACGTAGACCGCCGCGAAGCAAAAGAGCTTATAGAAAATTATTTTGCCACATACAGCGGAGTAAACGACTACATTGAAAAATGTAAGGCCGAAGCAAGGGAGAAGGGATACGTTGAGACTATTTTTGGCCGCAAGCGTTTCTTGCCCGACATAAACTCGCACAATGCAGTAGTACGCGGATATGCCGAGAGAAACGCCGTAAATGCCCCCATTCAAGGCAGTGCAGCCGATATTATAAAGGTTGCAATGATAAACATCTATCGTCGTATGAGAAGCGAGGATATGCGCTCTACAATGATACTACAGGTACACGACGAACTCAACTTCAGTGTAGTGCCCGAGGAAAAAGAGACAATGCAGAATATTGTGATTGAGGAGATGCAACGTGCCTTTGCAATGAGCGTTCCCCTTATTGCCGATTACGGCTGGGGTGACAACTGGTTAGAGGCACACTGATGAGAACAGCACATATTGCAATGCACACACAGAGTATGGCAGCAAACTTATATTAAATATCTATTATTTGGTATTACACAAGTTTGATTGTATCTTTGCAGTGGATTTTCAGATACTTACAAAAAAGGCTGGAATCCACTGCGAATATTATTAAATAGAAGAATAAAAAATATGGCTCTTAAAGCAGGAATTGTTGGCTTGCCCAACGTAGGAAAATCGACTCTTTTCAACTGTTTGTCGAGTGCGAAGGCACAGGCAGCAAACTTCCCATTCTGTACAATCGATGCACAGCTTGGACAAATTACAGTACCCGACGAACGTCTGAATAAACTTGCAGAACTTGTTCACCCAGGACGAATTGTACCCGCAACTTGCGAAATAGTAGATATTGCAGGCCTTGTAAAAGGCGCAAGCAAAGGCGAGGGATTGGGCAACCAGTTCCTTGGCAACATACGTGAGACAGACGCAATCATACACGTGCTCCGTTGCTTCGACGACGATAATATTGTGCACGTCGACGGCTCTGTCGACCCACTTCGCGACAAGGAGATTATCGACATTGAGCTGCAGTTGAAGGACCTTGAGACAGTGGAGAACCGCATCAAGAGAGTGGAGAAGCAGGCACGTGTGGGTGGCGACAAGCAGGCCAAGCTGGAGTACGACGTACTTACACAGTACAAAGAGGCGCTGGAGGCAGGAAAATCGGCCCGTACAGTGGTTTTTGATACCGAGGACGAGCAACAGATTTCAAAGAACCTCTTCCTGCTCACAACAAAACCTGTGCTGTATGTGTGCAACGTCGACGAGGCATCGGCTGCAAATGGCAACAAATATGTCGATGCAGTACGCGAAGCTATTAAAGAGGAGAATGCCGAACTACTCATAATATCGGCACAAACAGAGTCGGAGATTGCCGCACTCGAGAGCTACGAGGAGAAACAGATATTCCTCGAGGATATGGGACTCACAGAGTCGGGTTGCGACCGCCTTATCAAGGCTATCTACAGCCTCCTTACATTGCAAACATTCATCACTGCAGGCGAGATGGAAGTAAAGGCGTGGACCTTCCGTAAGGGCTGGAAAGCCCCCCAGTGTGCAGGCGTAATACACACCGACTTTGAGAAAGGCTTTATCCGTGCCGAGGTTATAAAGTACGACGACTATATACAATTGGGTTCAGAGGCTGCAGTAAAAGAGGCCGGAAAAATGAGCGTCGAGGGAAAAGAGTATGTTGTACAGGACGGCGACATTATGCACTTCCGTTTCAACGTATAAAGTGGAATAAACAATGAATACTCTACCCTGCTCCATTGTTTGGGACCCCGACAAAAGCCCTTTCTCGCTTTTCGGATTCGAGGTGCGCTACTATTCACTCTGCTGGATTATAGGTTTTATAGCCGGGTATTTTATAATGGCCCACCTTTACAGGAAACAGAAGATTAAAGACGAACTATTTGAGCCGCTCTTTATGTACTGTTTCTTCGGAATATTGATTGGAGCACGCCTGGGACACTGCCTGTTCTATGAGCCGTCCTATTATCTCGGCCACTTTTGGGAGATGATTCTCCCTATAAAAGAGACAGCCGAGGGTTGGAAATTCATAGGCTATCAGGGACTGGCGAGCCACGGCGGAACAATAGGACTCTTCATAGCCCTACTGCTCTATTGCCGCAAAACCAAGCTTAAGTTTGCCCAAGTGCTCGACAATATCGCAATAACAACCCCCATTGTAGCTGCAAGCATACGCCTGGGAAATTTTATGAACAGCGAGATATTGGGCAAGGCAACAGACTCACCCCTTGGAATAATATTTGCCCAGGTGGATAATGTTCCGCGCCACCCAGCACAGTTGTACGAGGCCATTGCCTATCTGCTGATATTCACCGGCGGGTGGCTGCTCTACAAGAAATTCCCGCAAAAGGTGGGCAGCCTGTTCTACTTTGGATACTGCCTTGCCACAATATTCACATTCCGCTTCTTTATAGAATTTGTAAAGGAGGTTCAGGTTGATTTTGAGCAAGGAATGGCATTGGATATGGGACAATGGCTCAGTATTCCATTTATCATCATTGGCATCGGAAGTATGCTCTACAGCCGTAAAAAAACGGCATAAAAGGGATTTTTATATACTATAGTTGGTATTCTATCAATAATTCCATAACTTTATACCAGCTTTGTAAAAAGTTAGCGTGTGCTACGGCACGTCGCCTCGCAGGGAAGCAATCGCTTCCCTGTTGTTTTTAATGTGCAATTAAGAATTGCTGTTACTTTCCGGCTCAGTAGAAAAAAGGTGTGGATAATAACTCTTTCAGTCACCTTCTCGGTGTTGTTCTCCGGCTATTCTCTCATTGTAGAGTTTTCTTCTGTTTTCTTTTTTGGCGAAAAAAAGAAACAAAAAACCTTGCACAAAAGAAATTGTCGCAAGTTCCCTTTGCTCGTGCCGCACGACTGCGTGCACTCGGTCGGGCACTTGCTTGCCATTGCGGCTTACGGCTGTTTTAAGGGTGTTGCGGAATTGT
>JAFZIA010000078.1 GCA_017554605.1 Bacteroidaceae bacterium | reverse complement strand
TGGGGTGGTTCTTTGGATTCAAACTACATCTTATAATCAACGACAAAGGCGAAATTTTGAATTTTGTTTTCACGACAGGTGGCGTGGATGATAGGGAGCCGCTTAAAGAAGGTATATTGCTAAAGAACATCAAGGGAAAACTTTTCGGTGACAAGGAATATATCGGGAAGACTCTCTTTGAAACCTTGTTTGTCGATGGAATCCAGTTGTTTACCAAAGTCAAGAACAATATGAAGAATTCGCTTATGAGTATTGCTGACAAGATATGTTTAAGGAAACGTGCACTAATAGAAACGGTCAATGACGAACTGAAGAACATTGCCCAGATAGAGCATTCGCGACACCGTTCATTCAACAACTTCATTGCGAATGCCTTGGGCGCTATCGCTGCGTATTGTTTCTTTGACAAGAAACCCGCCATCGACCTGGAATTTGTCAATGACGGGCAACTTTCTTTATTCTAAAATTATATCGAACTCACGTTATTTTAGTTGTTTATATTTGATTAATAAACACGATATTTTGAATAGAAGAACTTAGGTGCTCCTCGCTGGAGAGGAGCTGTCACGAAGTGACTGAGGAGTGGTGAAGAATCGCGGCTGTGCTTGTTGCAAGAGCTTAGCCGCTTGTATCGTCTGCTTTATAGAACCTCCCAAAAAAGACTCAGACACTCTCTTTGTACGAGAATGCCTGAGTCTTTTTATCTATTTGCTGTTTACTGCGATGCTTTTGAGCTTATTCGCCAAAATCAAATTCTAATTGTCGGGGTTCTTCGCCTGTGAGGTTGTAGCTCAAACGGTGATACGGCGTCACTCCATACTCCCTTATGGCAGCGCGGTGCTTTGCTGTGGGGTAGCCCTTGTTGCTTGCCCAGTCGTACTGCGGGTATTCGCGGGCAAGAGAGAGCATATAATCGTCGCGGTAGGTCTTTGCGAGGATTGAGGCAGCAGCGATGCTCATATATGTGGCATCGCCTTTTACCACGGTCCTAAAGGGGATATTCTTGTAGGGGGTGAATTTGTTGCCGTCTACAATAAGGTGCCGGGGCTCTACTTTCAACTGCTCCACTGCGCGGTGCATAGCAAGAATAGATGCCCGCAGAATGTTTATGCGGTCTATCTCTTTTGCGGTGACAATGCCCACGGCCCACGCTATTGCTTCGCTCTCAATGATGGTGCGCAACTGGTAGCGTTTGCTCTCGGTGAGCTTCTTTGAGTCGTTGAGGAGTTCGTTCCTGAAGTCGGGCGGGAGAATGACGGCGGCTGCATATACGTCGCCTGCAAGGCAACCGCGTCCTGCCTCGTCGCACCCCGCTTCGGCTATTCCCTCTATCATATACGGCTTAAGCATACTCTCTCCCTCCCGGCTGTTTATGCGAACATTCTTGCAACGCGCTTTATGCCCTCTATGAGTGCGTCGACCTCGGCCTTTGTATTGTACAGGGCAAACGAAGCACGTACAGTGCCGGGTATTCCCAGATGGTCGATGAGGGGCTGTGCGCAGTGGTGTCCCGTGCGTATGGCTATGCCCAGGTGGTCGAGCAGTGTGCCCAGGTCGGCGGGGTGTATGTCGCCCACAAGGAACGATACGGCCGAGCCGTCGGGCTTGCCCAGTATGCGTATGCCTTCAATCTCGTTGAGGCGCTCAAGGGTGTACTGTGTCAGCGCGTGTTCGTGACGGGCGATATTCTCAATGCCTATGCTCTCTACAAAATCTATTGCTTTGCCCAGTGCTATTGCTCCAATGTAATTGGGGGTACCTGCCTCGAATTTGTAGGGTAACTCGTTGTATGTGGTGTGTTCGAAGCGTACTGTCTGTATCATCTCGCCTCCTCCCTGGTATGGTTGCAGACGGTTGAGCCATTTCTCTTTGCCGTAGAGCACGCCGATGCCTGTGGGGGCATATACCTTGTGTCCGCTGAAGGCCAGAAAATCGGCGTCCAGGGCCTGTACGTCCACTTTTATGTGGGGGGTACTCTGTGCTCCGTCTATGAGCACGGGTACATTATGGCTGTGGGCAATGTCTATGCACTCCTTTATGGGGTTGGTGCAGCCGAGCACGTTGGATACGTGTGTGAGGCTCACAAGGCGTGTCCTGTCGGTGAACATTTGCCTGTAGGCATTGACGTCGAGGGTGGCATCTTCCCTCAATGGGATTACCTTGATGGCAATGCCTGTGCGGTCGCGCAGCATCTGCCAAGGGACAATGTTGCTGTGATGCTCCATTGTGGATATGATGACTTCGTCGCCCTCGTGCAGCAGGGTATTGCCCAGTGTGGTTGCCAGCAGGTTTATGCTCTCGGTGGTGCCGCGCGTGAATATTACTTCGTGGCTGTGGGCTGCGTTTATAAAGCCGCGAACTTTGTTGCGTGCCTCCTCGAACTGCTCTGTAGCCACCTGCGACAGGTGGTGTATGCCGCGGTGTACGTTGGCATTTATTGTGCAGTAGGCCTCGCTTATTGCGTCTATCACGCAGCGGGGCTTCTGTGTCGTGGCGGCATTGTCGAGGTACACGAGCGGCTTGCCGTGTACCTGACGGCCGAGTATGGGGAATTCTTTGCGTATGTCGTCGGGGTTGAACATCTTTTCTTTGTCTCTTCTCTTGCGTGTGTTATTGTTTGCACAGTGCGCACCCTTTGCAGCGGTTGAGCTCGCCGCGGAAGCGTTTCTCCACCAGTATGTGCAGGCGGTCGCGCAGGGCATCAATGCAGATGTTGTCAATCACTTCTCCTGCAAAGGCGAACATCAGCAGGTGGCGCGCCTCCTCCTTGGGTATGCCGCGCTGCTGCATATAAAAGAGGGCGCTCTCGTCGAGCTGTCCTACGGTTGAGCCGTGGCTGCACTTTACGTCGTCGGCATATATCTCCAACTGTGGCTGTGCGTACATCTTTGCGCAGCTCGTGAGGCACAGGTTGCGGTTGGTCTGCTGCGATGCGGTGTGCTGTGCGTCGGGGTATATGTGCATCTTGCCGGCAAATACTCCTGTCGACTGCTCGTCGAGGATATATTTGTACAGTTCGTTGCTGGTGCAGCGTCCTGCCTTGTGTTCCACAAGTGTGTGGTTGTCGGTGTGCTGCTGCTTGTCGCATATTGCAAGGCCGCTGAGGTTGGCCTCGGCCCCTTCCTCTTCGAGGCTTACATATACGCCGTTGCGCGTGAATCCGCCAGTGAGGGTGATACTGCTGTGGTTGAAGGTGCTGCTGCCCTTCTGCTGCACGAACAGGTGTGCCAAACGGTTGTTGGCGTAGCCTGTCTCCTCGAGCTCAAAGAGGTTGAGCGACGCGTTGTTGCCCAGGAACACCTCGGTTATCTGTGTCGAGAGGGTTGCCTTCTCGTTCGACGAGTGGTCGCATACGAGCAGATTTGCTTTTGCTCCCTCCTCGAGTATTATGAGCAGACGACGGTTGCTCATCATCTCTATGTTGGAGCGCAGAAGCGTTACGAGCTGTATGGTCTCTGTCAGCTCTGTGTTGCGGGGTATGTAGAGCAGCATTCCGTCCTGTACAAAGGCGGTGTTGAACTGTGCTATGCTGTCGCCGTTGCAGGCGAGTGTGTTGTAGTAGGGGGCAAGCAGTGCCTCGTGGCTGCGTGCGTAGGTGTTGAGGCTGCCCAAAAGTACTCCCTCGGGCAGGCTCTTCCTTGAGCCTTCCTCGGCCTGGTAGCAGTCGTTGACAATGAACTCCTGGCGTGTGGCAAGGTTGGGAACGTCGCAGGTGAATCCCTCGTGAGGGTTGTCGCCCATCTTTATGCGTCCCAGGTTTATGCCGTAGTTGGTGGCAAAGAGTTTCTCGACGTTGCTGTTGCGGTAGGCTTCGTCCTTTATGGTAGGGAAGCCTTGTGCCGCGAACTTGGCAAATGCTGCGGGGCGCTGGGCGTTGAGCAGTGCGGCGCAGGGGCTGTCTATCAGATTGCGGTTCTCTTCAAAGAGCTTTATGTATTCTGTCTCGTTCTTCATTGCTCTTTCATTGGGGATTCTTTATCCAGTCGTAGCCGCGTTCCTCGAGCTCGAGTGCAAGCTCGGGGCCTGCTGTCTTCACAATCTTTCCGTTGTACAGCACGTGTACAATGTCGGGCTTGATGTAGTCGAGCAGTCGCTGGTAGTGTGTGATGACAAGGGTAGATGTGTCGGGGCGCTTGAGCTTGTTCACTCCTTCGGCTACTATGCGCAGCGCGTCGATGTCGAGGCCCGAGTCGGTCTCGTCGAGAATGCTGAGCGTGGGCTCGAGCATTGCCATCTGGAATATCTCGTTGCGTTTCTTCTCGCCGCCGCTGAAACCCTCGTTCACCGAACGGTTGGCAAGTTTGCTGTCGAGGTTCACAAGGGCGCGCTTCTCGCGCATCAGCTTGAGGAAGTCGCCGGCGCTCAATGCCGCTTCGCCCAGTGCCTGGCGCTTGGCGTTTATGGCTGCCCTCATAAAGTTGGTCATACTCACTCCGGCAATCTCTACGGGATACTGGAACGAGAGGAAGATGCCTGCGTGGCTGCGCTCCTCGGGGTTGAGGGCAAGGAGGTCCTGTCCCTTGTATATCACTTCGCCCTGGGTGACGGTGTATGCGGGGTGGCCTACGAGCACGTTGCTCAGTGTGCTCTTGCCCGAACCGTTGGGACCCATAATGGCGTGTACTTCGCCGGGTTTTACGGTGAGGTTGATGCCTTTAAGAATCTCCTTGCCGTCGATGCTTGCGTGGAGGTTTTTTATCTCTATCAGATTTTCCATTGTTTCTCTTTGTTTGTTTGATGTTATGAAGCCTGTTAACCTACCGAACCTTCGAGCGATACGCTAAGGAGCTTCTGTGCTTCGATGGCAAATTCCATCGGTAGTTTGTTGAGTACCTCTTTTGCGTATCCGTTGACGATGAGTCCAATAGCTTCCTCGGTGCCTATTCCGCGCTGGTTGCAGTAGAATAGCTGCTCCTCGGAAATTTTTGAGGTGGTTGCTTCGTGTTCAATTACTGCGCTGTCGTTGTGAATGTCCATATAGGGGAATGTGTGTGCTCCGCAATGGCTGCCCAGGAGCAGCGAGTCGCACTGGCTGTAGTTGCGTGCTCCGTCGGCATTCTTGCTAACGCGCACGAGTCCGCGGTAGGAGTTCTGGCTCTTGCCTGCCGATATTCCCTTGCTGATGATGGTGCTGCGTGTGTTGCGGCCCAGGTGTATCATCTTGGTACCTGTGTCGGCCTGCTGGTAGTTGTTGGTGACGGCTACCGAGTAGAACTCGCCCTGTGAGTTGTCGCCGCGCAGGACGCAACTGGGGTATTTCCACGTGATTGCCGAGCCTGTCTCTACCTGTGTCCACGAGAGCTTGCTGTTGTTGCCGCGGCACTCTCCGCGCTTGGTTACAAAGTTGTACACTCCGCCCTTGCCCTCGGCGTCGCCGGGATACCAGTTCTGTACAGTGCTGTATTTCACTTCGGCATTCTCGCACACAACAATCTCTACTATTGCAGCGTGAAGCTGGTTCTCGTCGCGCATAGGGGCGGTGCACCCCTCGAGATACGATACGTAGCTGTCGTCGTCGGCCACAATGAGGGTGCGCTCGAACTGTCCTGTGTTGGCTGCGTTTATTCTGAAATAGGTCGACAGCTCCATAGGGCAGCGTACGCCTTTGGGGATATATACGAACGAACCGTCGCTGAAGACTGCGCTGTTGAGGGCTGCAAAGAAATTGTCGCGGTAGTTCACCACGCTGCCAAGGTATTTGCGTATGAGGTCGGGGTACTCCTGTATTGCCTCGCTCATTGAGCAGAATATGATTCCTTTCTCCTTTAGCTCCTCCTTGAATGTTGTCTTCACCGACACCGAGTCCATCACGGCGTCCACTGCCGTACCGCTCAGGGCAAGGCGCTCCTCGAGGGGTATGCCAAGCTTCTCGAATGTCTTCATAAGCTCGGGGTCAATCTCGCTGCTCTGCTTCTTGCTCTTCTTGGTGGGGTCGGCATAGTATGATATTGCCTGGTAGTCGATGGGGGGTATGTCAAGATGTGCCCACGTGGGCATCTCGAGTGTCTGCCAGTAGCGGTATGCTGTCAGGCGGAACTCGAGCATCCACTCGGGCTCGTTCTTCTTCTTTGATATTAGTCTTATGACATTCTCGTTAAGCCCCTTTTCTATGATTTCGGTGCTTACGTTGCTGAAAAAGCCATATTCGTAGGCTTTGTCGGCTATCTTCTTGAATATGTTGTTACTCTGTTTTTTCATCTATCTCATTTTTCACCTCGCCGAGTATCGATAGTGTAATGTCTTGTACTTTGTTATATAACATTGAATGTTTTTGCGTTGTTCGGCTGAACAGCTCCAGCTCGGGCATTACGGTGTTGGCAGCATTGGTGATGCCCACCACGAGCAGCAATGCTATCACGGTGCTGAAGAGTGCGCCCAATATGCGGTCCAATATTCCCAAGTGTATGGCTTTCAGCAGTGCTGATATGAGCCACCCTGCAATTTTGAATATCACGATGACTGCGAGTATTATGCCGATAAACGCTATGATGGAGCAGATGACGCTCTCCCAGCCTGTTGCGTCCTGTATCCTGTCCGATACGGGGGCGTAGAAGAGCACCGCCTGAAGCAGTCCGATGACTACTCCTGCTCCAAATGAAATCTGGCTTACCAATCCTTTGAAGTATCCTATTGCAAAACCTATGACCAATGCTACAATAAGTACTATATCCAAATAGTTCATAGTATTCTACGGGTATTTTTAATCCTCGGCAGACGGTGTTTTCTGCCTTGCGCATTCATAGTCTGCCGAGGAATAGGATATTTAAAGCTTTTGCTTAACTTCAATCTCAACAAAGGTCTCGATAATATCGCCCACTTTAATGTCGTCCTGTGAAACAAGGCTTATACCGCACTCGAAGTTTGTACCAACCTCGCGTACATCTTCCTTGAAGCGCTTGAGGGCTGCAAGGTTGCCTGTGTGTATCACAATACCGTCGCGTATGAGGCGTGCACGGTCGGTGCGCTTTACTTTTCCCTCGCGTACGACGCAGCCTGCTACTGTACCCACCTTGCTTATGTGGAAGGTCTCGCGTACCTCTATGGTAGCTGTAACCTCTTCCTTCACGATGGGGGCGAGCATACCTTCCATAGCTGCCTTCACCTCCTCGATAGCATCGTAGATGATAGAGTAGAGGCGAATGTCCACTCCCTCGTTCTCGGCAACCTTGCGTGCCATTACCGAAGGACGTACCTGGAAGCCCACGATGATTGCGTCCGAAGCTGCTGCAAGGCTCACGTCGCTCTCTGAGATTTGTCCCACAGCCTTGTGGATTACGTTTATCTGTATGGTCTCGGTTGAGAGCTTGATGAGCGAGTCGCTCAATGCCTCTATTGAACCGTCCACGTCGCCCTTTACGATGATGTTCAGTGTCTGGAAGTTTCCGAGTGCTATGCGGCGGCCAACCTCGTCGAGGGTGAGCATCTTCTGGGTACGCAGGCCCTGCTCGCGCTGCAACTGCTCGCGCTTGCCGGTTATCTCGCGTGCCTCGCGCTCGCTGTCAACCACGTTGAATATGTCACCGGCTGCGGGTGCGCCGTTGAGTCCGAGGATAAGTGCGGGCTCGGCGGGGAGTACCTCCTTGATGCGCTGGTTACGCTCGTTGAAGATTGCCTTTACCTTACCCCACTGTGTGCCGGCTACCACAATGTCGCCTACACGCAGAGTACCGTTCTGCACGAGTACTGTGGCAACGTATCCGCGTCCCTTGTCGAGGGTCGACTCGATGACCGAACCTGTGGCCTTGCGGTTGGGGTTGGCCTTGAGGTCGAGAATCTCTGCCTCGAGGAGTACCTTTTCCATAAGTTCCTCTACGCCCATACCCTGCTTTGCCGAGATTTCCTGTGACTGGTATTTTCCGCCCCAGTCCTCGACGAGCATATTGAGCTGTGCAAGCTCCTCCTTGATGCGGTTGGGGTCGGCCGAGGGCTTGTCGACCTTGTTTATTGCAAAGACGATGGGAACGCCTGCTGCCATTGCGTGGTTGATGGCCTCCTTTGTCTGGGGCATCACGTTGTCGTCGGCCGCAATGATGATTATGGCAATATCGGTAATCTTGGCTCCGCGGGCACGCATCGCTGTAAACGCCTCGTGACCGGGGGTGTCAAGGAAGGTGATGTGCTTGCCGTTCTCCATCTTCACATTGTATGCACCGATGTGCTGTGTGATACCTCCTGCCTCGCCGGCAATTACGTTCGACTTGCGTATGTAGTCGAGGAGCGAGGTCTTACCGTGGTCTACGTGACCCATCACGGTGATGATGGGAGCGCGGGGGAGCAGGTCATCGTCGGAGTCCTTCTCCTCTTCGATGGCGTTGGCTACGTCGGCGCTCACGTACTCTGTTGTGTATCCGAACTCCTCGGCCAGCAGGTTGATTGTCTCTGCGTCGAGGCGCTGGTTGATGGATACCATAATTCCGATGCTCATACAGGTGGAAATGACCTGTGTCACGGAAATGTTCATCATAGTTGCAAGCTCGTTTGCGGTAACGAACTCGGTGAGCTTCAGTATCTTGCTCTGCTCCATCTCGTCGAGTGCCTGCTGCTGCTGGCGCTCGGCTGCGAGGTCGCGCTTGTCCTTGCGGTATTTTGCCGAGCTCTTCTTGCCGCGGCTGGTGAGACGGTCGAGTGTCTCCTTTATCTGCTTCGATACGTCCTCGTCGCTTACGTCGGACTTGTCGAAGCGCTTGTGCTTGTTGTCGCGGTCCTTACGGCTGCCCTGTGAGGGGTTCTCGCTGCCTTTGTTCTTGTTGCGGTTGCCCGACCAATCCTGAGGCTGTTCGTTGCTGCCGTTGACATTGTCTATGTTGACGCGCTGGTTGCCGCCTATGCGGTTGCGCTTCTTCTTCTTGTCGCTGTTGCTGCCCGCGCCGGCACTGCCGTTGTTGCCGCCTGTGCGCTGTGTGTCCTTCTGCTGCTTGCGCTGCTCTTCGCGCTGGCGCTCTTTCTCCTCGCGCTCCTTCTTCTTCTCTTCCTTGCTTTTCTTCTTGGGGCGTGTCGATTGGTTGATTGCCGAGAGGTCAATCTTGCCCACTACGTTGAAGCTGGGCTTTACGTCCTGAATCTGTGTAAGGGTGGGGCGCTCCTCCTGTAACTTTGCGGCGTCAGCAGCGGGTGCCTCTACGGTCTTGGGCGCTTCGGGGGCTGCGACTGTCTCCTCGGCCTTCTTTGCCGCTACGGGTGCCTCCTGCTTTGCGGGCTGGGCGGGTTTCTCGGCTTCGGCGGGCTTTGCCGCCTCTTTCTTGGGCTGTGCACCCTTCTGCTCCTTCTTGTCGCGACGGTCCTTCTCGCGCTCCTTTACGGGCTTGCTGCGGCGGTTGAGTGCCTCAAGGTCGATGCTGCCTGTCACTTTTATTGCGGGTTCAATCTTGACGGGCTCTTCGGCCTTTGCGGGTGCCTCGGCGGGCTTGGCAACGGTTGCTGCGGGTGCAGCCTCCGCGGGCCTTGCACTCTCCTCGGCGGGCTTGCTCTCGGCAGCCTTTCCTTTGTTCTGTCTCTCCTGGGTGAACTTGTCCGATTGCATACGGACATTCTTATCGGTACTGAAGGCTTCCATCAGAAGGTTGTATCCCGCCTCGGGTACTACAGCGTTGGGGTCTTCTTTTATCTCGATGCCTTTCTTCTGCAGAAACTCCACGATGGTGTTGAGTCCGATATTCAGTTCTTTTTGTACTTTATTTAGTCTTATCTTCATTAGTTGCTCTTTTTTTGTTAATCTATGCTTGTAGAAGAGTGGGGCGGCAGTGGATTAGGCCTCCTCTTCCTCTTCGAACTCCGCTCTGAGGACGCTCAATACGTGGTCCACGGTGTCCTCCTCGAGGTCGGCTTTCTCTATGAGCACTTCGCGGGGTGCGTTGAGTACCGATTTTGCGGTGTCGTATCCAAGCTTCTTGATGGCGGTTATGATCCACTCGTCAATCTCGTCGGTGAACTCGTCGAGGTAGATGTCGTCCTCGAGGCTGCTCTCTTCCACTTCGCGGTAAACGTCGATTGTGTACTCGGTGAGCATACTTGCGAGCTTGATGTTGAGTCCGTTCTTGCCGATTGCAAGTGATACCTCCTCGGGCTTGAGATATACGTCGGCAGTCTTTGTCTCCTCGTTGAGGTAGATTGTGAATACCTTGGCGGGGCTCAGTGCGCGCTTGATGAAGAGCTCGATGTTTGATGTGTAGTTGATTACGTCGATGTTCTCGTTGCGGAGCTCGCGTACAATGCCGTGTATGCGCGAACCCTTCACACCCACGCAAGCACCTACGGGATCGATGCGCTCGTCGTATGTCTCGACGGCAATCTTCGCTCTCTCGCCGGGGATACGCGCAATGCGCTTGATGGTGATGAGGCCTTCGTTTATCTCGGGTACCTCGAGCTCGAAGAGACGCTGGAGGAACAGGGGGGATGTACGGCTCAGGATAATCTTGGGGTTGTTGTTCTGGTTGTCGACACGTGCAACTACGGCGCGGACGTGGTCGCCCTTGCGGTAGAAGTCCGAGGGAATCTGCTCGGTCTTGGGCAGGATAAGCTCGTTGCCCTCGTCGTCGAGCAGAAGTATCTCTTTCTTCCAAATCTGGTAAACCTCGCCGCTTACAATCTTGCCCACCTTCTCGCTGTACTTGTTGTAGAGGCTGTCCTTCTCGAGCTCAAGGATTTTAGATGCAAGTGTCTGACGTAGGTTGAGAATGGCGCGACGGCCGAACTCGGCAAAGTTCACAATCTCGCTAACTTCCTCGTCAATCTCGAATGTCTCGTCAATCTTCTGTGCCTCGCTCAGGGAAATTTCGAAGTTGCTGTCCTTTACCTGGTCGTCGGCAACTACGATACGGCGGCGCTGTATCTCAAAGTCGCCTCTGTCGGGGTTCACTATCACCGAGTAGTTCTCATCGGTGCCAAAGAGGTTTACGATTACTTTGCGGAAGCTCTCTTCGAGTACGCTGATCATTGTTGTGAGGTCGATGTTCTTCGACTCTTTGAACTCTTGAAATGTATCAAGAAGGTTTAATGTTTCTTCTTTCTTTGCCATTTTATTTGAAATTTATAATATACTTGGTGTACTTTACCTCGTCGTAGGCGAAGTGTATCTCCTCCTCGACAAGCTGCGGGCGCTTGCTGCCCTCTACTTTCTCCTTTTTGCTCACTGTGACGGTGAAGCTGTTCTCGTCGGCCGATGTCAGTGTTCCCTTGAGCTTCTTGCCTGCCTTGCTCAGTACCTCAACCTCCTTGCCTATGTGAATGACGTATTGCTGTACTACCTTGAAGGGTTGGCCAAGGCCGGCTGAGCCCACCTCGAGCTCGTAGTCCTCCTCGTCGCGGCACAGGCCGTTCTCGATGTAACGGCTGAGCTCGGCGCAGTCCTCTATCCACACTCCCTCGGCGTGGTCAATCTCAATGGTAATCTTGTCGTCTCTGCTGATGGTTACATCTACAAGGAAATACTCTTTGTCGGCAAGCCACTCGCTTGTTAACTCAATGACTTTTTGTTTGTCAATCATAATTCCGAATTTGTCTGATAAAAGAAGAAAATGTTGTTAATGAAGCTGTTGTATAAAAAAGAGGGGCTTGTCGGCCCCTCAATTCATCTTCGTACTGTGCAAAGATAGCAATATTAATGGCATTTGCCAAATAATTATAGGTTTTTTATCTTATTTTCTTTATCTTCGCGTGAATTTTATTTTTAATACAGCATTTATATGAAGGCTAAAGATGCTAATTTGAGATTTTTATTCGGCAGTGTGTCGTTTTTTATACTGATTATGGTGCTTGTGCTGTTCAGCTATCTGACGTTGCGATACTCAATGAAAGAGAGCAAGGTGTCAGCAGAGTACAGTTATTATATCTCTTTCTCCAAGCAGTTCGAGGGTCGTTGCTACGACCTTTATCTTAACGACTCGTTGCTGTATGTGGGCAATCCTGTCAGTGCCGATACTGTGATACGTGCTTCGGGCAATGCCAGTGACAATGCCTTGCTGCTTGTGGAAAAAAGCAGCGATATTGTGACGGTGCTCGAAGTGGAGCCGCGTGGACGGGTGCTTATATGCTACGGACGTGACGGCGAGGTTACTCTCAATGTGGGTGAATGAATATTCAAGGCATATAGGGGCTCAGTAGAAAAAAGGTGTGGGAAATTCACATTGAATGACTAATATTTTTCATCTATTGCAACAGGTAAATCCTAGACCAACTGCACGCCGAAAAGAAATTCAATTGCGGGTAGGCTGTTTTAAGGAAACAGTGCGAGGTACGTTCAACCGCTAGTTAGACGCGCGTAGCGTGGCTAACTGAGGGCGATCCGCAGCACCCTTAAAACAGCCGTA
>JAFZIA010000077.1 GCA_017554605.1 Bacteroidaceae bacterium | reverse complement strand
GATTTATTATATCCCATTACAGTTTCCCAGATGTTTTGAGTAATCGGGAATCTACCAATATAAAATGTTGGGAGAGAAATCTTGTGTGCTGGGTATTCGTTACTTTCTGCATCTGCCTCTTGCTCTTTAGTCGCTCCTATCTCCAAAGTTCCACCATCAACTCGAAGCATTTCAAATTGGATGTTTCCTAACTCTACGATAAAAGTATCTCCATTTATCTTTTTCGCTTCCGGCCATTCTTGGTCAGGAATAAAGGCCTTATGTTCTCCCCAATATATATCTATATCCCTTTCTTCGTCTGCATCAATATGCTCTTTTAATGTCTGTGTTTCTGCTGTAATAGAATTTATACATTTAAATCTATAATCTCCTTTTCTTGAAATGGGAATACAATAAGGTTCGTCAGACATTCCAATAATATTTGCAATCAACTTTCCCTCTAACATAATTTGACAATTTTCGTTAGAGTAAAACTTAAAAACTGCAATATGGGCAGATGTGTTTTGCTTGGTTGTATTATGTTGTTCACATCTCTTATCTATATTTAGATAATCTAATATTTCATCTTTGTAAGAGCGAAAATTAAAAGACTGTTGATGTCTAAGACTGGCTGGCAATGTTTTTAACTCAATATCACCACTTAATATAGTCAATAAATTACCATCTCTGTAACCACTTTTAAGGTCATTGCTAAATGTACTCCATTCGTATTTAACCCACTTTGATTTTATATTATACACCGATGATGCAACGACAATCATATGTATGGAATCGTCTAACACCTCATCTATAGCATTGGCATATTGTGCTTCACCTATTTTCTTGAGTTCTTCGCTAGCAATAAAAACAGATAAGCCATTTGCCTTTAAGAAATTGTAGACTTCTTTTGCTAAATGATAATCTTCACTTTTAGATGATATAAAAACATCATAATTCATAAAACCCCTTATTCTTTATTTAACTACAAAGTTAACTATATTATTCCATTTAAGCAATTTTATAGCAAAAACAGTCGTCGACATATCAACAATCAAAAAAAATGGCAAAAAAAATCTGTCACTCAAACGCAATATTTAGAAGCTGTTTAAATTTCTAAAAAAGTTTTTCTTATATTGGAAGCCGTTATTTCGTTGTTTTTTTATGTTCAAAATTGCCTGTTATATTCTTTTTATCGGTTAGGTAGCCCGCTACGCGCCCTCGAAAAATAATAAAACATTCTAGTTTGCATTGCGCCAAAATAGGCTGCACTCGCCGAAAACCCGCAAGTAAACTTGCGTTTTGCTCGTTGGCACTATTTTGACCAATAAAAATTTAACGAAATAAATTTAAACAGTTTCTTGCGTTTTTTGCGTATATTGCGCCTACCAGCAGATATACTTCGGCACTCGCGTACACTCGCGGTGAAAAATATTCAAGTAAACTTTATATTTGATTTTATCCAAGTATGTCTGCGCTCGTTGCGTAAAAATAAATTTTTCCACTCGTTTGTGTTTACTTTTTCGCTCGTTTGTGCTCATATTAGCCTGTCGGCTGATACACTTCTGCACTCGCTGAGAAAAATATTCAAGTAAACTTGATATTTTTCGCTCGTTTGTGCGTATATTCGCAGAATACAACATAAAAAAGAATACAGATGATATACAACGAACGTGATACACGTCACCAACAGGTGATTGAAGCAGCCAAACAGATGATGACAGCGGCACGCACCGCCCCAAAAGCAAAAGGCTGCGACATAATAGAAGTAGCACTCGTAACCGAGGAAGACATCACGGCACTGAGCAACGCTCTAAGGGCGATTGGCGAGGAGCGCAACCGCGCGGGAATGATACGCGACGCACAGAACATCCTTGCAGCCGAAGCAATATTGCTCATCGGTTCGCGCAAGCTTGCAATGGGACTCAACTGCGCATACTGCGGAGCAGCAACCTGCGAGGAGCGTGCTCCAGGTGTCCCCTGCTCAATGAACACAATTGACGTGGGAATTGCCATAGGCTCGGCTTGTGCAACAGCAGCCGACCTGAGAGTGGATACAAGGGTTATGTACTCGGCCGGATACGCAGCAAACCAATTGGGCTGGTTGCCCGGGTGCGACTACATAATAGCAATACCCGTGAGCGCAGGTTCAAAGAACCCCTTCTTCGACCGCAAATGATGCAAGCCGAAGGAAAAGAGACAACATCAAGCAAATTAAAAAAGACAAAGATAATGGAACAAAGAAGAGAACTGTTTCTGCCGGCAGAGTGGCACCGCCAACAGATGGTGCAGCTCACCTGGCCCCACGAGAACAGCGACTGGGCATATATGCTCCAGGAGGTGGAGGATTGCTTTGTGGAGATAGCAACAGCAATAAGCCGCAGGGAGAAGCTGCTCATTGTGGCACCCGACACCGACAAAGTATACTCGCGTCTGCAAATGACAGCAGCGAACATTGCCAATATAAGATTTTTCCAGTGCGAGAGCAACGACACGTGGGCTCGCGACCACGCCTTCATAACCATCTTGGGCGACACCGTACCCCACTACCTCGACTTTGAGTTCAACGGATGGGGACGCAAGTTCGCAGCAAGCCTCGACAATGCCATAAACAGCAAGCTCTATGACGCAGGCGTTGTAAAGGGCGAGTACGAAGATTGCCTGAGCCTGGTGCTCGAAGGCGGCTCAATTGAGAGCGACGGCAAGGGCACACTGCTCACCACCAGCCAATGTCTCCTTGCGCCACACCGCAACCAGCCCCTCACAAAGGAGCAGATTGAGAAGAAGCTGCTGCAGATGCTGCACGTGAAGCGGGTACTGTGGCTCGACCACGGCAACCTCATTGGCGACGACACCGACGGACACGTCGACACAATTGCACGCTTCGCCCCCAACGACACCATAGTACACGTACAGTGCAACGACCCCGAGGACGAGCAGTTTGCCGACCTTCAGGCAATGGAGGCGCAGCTCGCCACCTTCCGCACCGAGGAGGGCAACCCCTACCGCCTGCTGGCACTCCCCTCGCCCGATGCCATCTACGACGAGGACGGCCTGCGCCTGCCGGCTACATACGCCAATTTCCTTGTGATAAACAACGCCGTGCTCTACCCCACATACGCACAGCCCGACAACGACAAGCTCGCAGCCAAAATACTGGCAACAGCCTTCCCCAAGCACGAGATTGTAGGCATAGACTGCCGCGCACTGATAAAGCAGCACGGCTCACTGCACTGTGTGACAATGCAGTACCCCACACAAGAGCGATATTGATTGACAAAAAAGAAAAACAGAAAAGATATGAAAATAGGAATAATACAACAGAGCAACTGCGCCGATGTGCAAAAGAATATGGAGCAGCTTGCCGAGAACATACGCAGCGTAGCTGCACAGGGAGCCGAGCTTGTAGTACTTCAGGAGCTGCACAACTCGCTGTACTTCTGCCAGGTAGAGAGCACACAGAACTTTGCCCTTGCCGAGCCTATTCCCGGCCCGTCGACAGAGTTCTACGGCAAGATAGCAGCCGAGTGCAACGTGGTGCTTGTAACCTCACTCTTCGAGGCACGCGCAAAGGGACTATACCACAACACGGCTGTGGTATTCGAGAAGGACGGCAGCATAGCAGGCAAATACCGCAAGATGCATATCCCCGACGACCCCGCGTATTACGAGAAATTCTATTTCACCCCCGGCGACATAGGCTTCCGCCCCATACGCACATCGGTGGGTACATTAGGTGTACAGGTATGCTGGGACCAGTGGTACCCCGAGGGCGCTCGTCTTATGGCACTGCGCGGAGCCGACATTCTCATATACCCCACAGCCATTGGCTGGGAGAGCAGCGACACCCCCGAGGAGAAGAAACGCCAGCTCGAAGCGTGGCAGACAGTGCAGCGCGGACACGCAGTGGCAAACGGCCTCACAGTGGTGAGCGTCAACCGCTGCGGACACGAGCCCGATCCCTCGGGACTCACCAACGGCATTCAGTTCTGGGGACACAGTTTCATTGCCGGCCCTCAAGGCGAGTTCATTGAGCATCTGGGCGAGGATTGCTGCAACAAGGTAGTTGAGGTGAGCATAGAACGCAGCGAGACGGTGCGCCAATGGTGGCCCTTCCTGCGCGACCGCCGCATAGAGGAGTATGGCGGAATTACCAAGCGCTATCTTGACGAGGAGAGATAACAGCAGTATTAATGAAATAGAGAAGGTGTGCTGCACGGCACACCTTCTCTATTTCATTAATACACTACTCTATCAAGAATACCCGTAAGCGCAGCAATTGCTATTCCATAATTCGTTATGGGAATATGTTGCCCCTTTGCCCTGCGCACACGCGACATCACGTGACGACGAGTGAACATACAGGCACCGCAGTGAATTATTATGTCGTATGCCGAGAGGTCGTCGGGAAAATCATTTCCACCTACAACATCAATCGTCAGTCCCTCGCCCAAGCGTTTACGCAGAAGCATCGGCAGCTTTACTCGGCCTATATCCTCGTTCTGCGGAATATGCGTACAGGCCTCGGCTATGAGAATACGCGCCGTTGAGGGCAGGTTCACAAGTACCTCGGCCCCAGCTCTGAAAGCCTCAATATCACCTTTATGACGCGCCATCAGCACCGAGAAAGAAGTCAGTTTAGTCTCGGGAGGAGTGAGTGCCTTTACCTGGGCAAACACCTGCGAGTCGGTTATTATGAGCGACGGAGGCGCCGACAGCAAAGAAAGCATCTGCGGCAGCTCCTCGGGAGCGCAACAGAGTGCAAGGCAGTGCTTGTCGAGCAGATTGCGCAGCGTCTGTACCTGTGGCTGTATGAGACGTCCTTTGGGCGACTGCTTGTCCTGCGGCATCACAAGCAGCACCGTATCGCCCTGTCCTACAAGTGAATGGGTAATATCGTCGAGGTTGTCGTCGCGTTTGTATATTGCAGCCATTACCGCGAGCAGTTGATCAATACCCTCTTTTGTCTTTGAGGAGACATTGTATATATCGCATTGCAGCAGCTCGCGCCACTCGTCGACTACGGATGGAGAGGTCTCATCGCTTCTTCCCATCAGACAAATAACAGGAATGTCGGCCTTTTCGAATTGCTCTTTCCACCCCTTTTCCAGCGCAGCGTCGTGCGGGTTGCCGCCAAGCATAAGCAATGCAAGGTCAACACGTTGCGCTACACGCTGCGTGCGCTCAATGCGCATTGCACCGAGCGTGCCCTCATCGTCGTATCCGGCAGTGTCGCCAATCACGGCTGCACCTATCCCCGGAAGCTCTATGTTCTTCCACACAACGTCGGTTGTCGTGCCGGGAACGTCGCTCACAATTGATACGTCCTGCCCTGCTATGGCATTTACAAGACTCGATTTTCCGGCATTTCTACGGCCGAATATTGCTATATGGTAACGGTTGGAACGTGCTGTCTCGCTCATCGTGCTTTTTATTTGATTACCCTACAATGTCATCAGAAACGGAAATCGCGCTTGCCCTCCTCTATCGCCTCAAGATATTTATGTGCCGTGGCGCGCGCCTTTTCGTTGGGCACAGTGTGAAGCAGACGCTTAATCATAGCCTCACCCTTCTCGCGCACCTCGGGCGACGCATAATCCTTGAGATACTCCTTGAGCGTGAGCAGTGCATTGGGCAGGCAGCAGTTTGCTATCTGGCCGTTCTTGAGCAATGTCATAAAGCGGTCGCCCGTACGTCCCTCGCGGTAGCAGGCTGTACAGAAGCTGGGAATGTGGTCGAGGTCGAGCAGCCAACCCACAATCTCGTCGAGCGAACGGTGGTCGGAAACATCGAACTGCGCCGAGTTCTCCTCGGGCGCCTCCTCCTGCACATATCCTCCGACACTTGTGCGCGAACCGCCGCTTATCTGAGAAATTCCGAGCTCCAGCAGACGGGCGCGGCACGCCTGGCTCTCGCGTGTGGATATTATCATTCCCGTATAAGGCACAGCAATGCGTGTCACAGCCACGATACGGTAGAAAATCTCGTCGGGAACAGCATTCTTGAAGTCGGCAGTGTCAATGTCATCGGCCATACAGAGACGGGGCACGCTTATGGTGTGCGGTCCTACTCCGTAGGTTGCCTCAAGGTGCTCCGCGTGCATAAGCAGGCCTACAAAGTCGTAGCGGTAGGTCTCAAGACCAAAGAGCACTCCAATGCCGACATCGTCAATGCCTCCCTCCATCGCACGGTCCATCGCTTCGGTGTGATAGGCGTAGTTGCTCTTGGGGCCCGTGGGGTGCAGTTCCTCATAATTCTTTTTGTTGTATGTCTCCTGGAACAGAATGTATGTACCGATGCCCGCATCGCGCAGACGGCGGTAATTCTCCACTGTTGTCGCTGCAATATTCACATTCACACGGCGTATCGCACCGTTCTTGTGCTTTATGCTGTAGATGGTGTTTATGCTCTCCAGTATGTACTCGATGGGATTCTGCAGCGGGTGCTCGCCTGCCTCAAGGGCAAGGCGCTTGTGGCCCATATCCTGCAGGGCAATCACCTCCTGACGTATCTCTTCCTGTGAGAGTTTCTTGCGGCGTATGGTCTTGTTCTTCGCGTGATAGGGACAATATACGCAACCGTTTATACAGTAGTTCGACAGGTAAAGCGGTGCGAACATCACAATTCTGTTACCGTAGAAACGGTGCTTTATATCGCGTGCAAGCGAATATATCTCCTCTATCAGGTCGGGCTGGTTGCACTCAAGGAGGAGTGCGGCCTCGCGGTGCGAAATACCCTTGTAGGCACGCGCCTTTTCGAGAATTGACATTATAAGCTCGCGATTGTCCTTGTTCTCCGCGGCGTATTGCATCGTGTCGCGTATCTCACTGTCGCTTATGAACTCTTCGGCTATTTTTGATTTTACATTATACATAATTATATACAGTTCTATTTGTCGTCATAATCGCCCCGACTGAAATTTATGCGGTAGCCAATGGCATCGAGGCTCTGCCTAAGGCTCTCAATCTGCTGCGCCGACTCGTCGCCCGTACTCTTCTTGTTGTTGTAGATGCTGTACTTGTTCCTCACGTCGGAGGGCGACAGGTTGGGCATCACCACATTTGCACCCGCAAGGATTGCAAGTTCGCGTCCCCGGCTGTGCAACGATGCAAGAGCCGTTGTTGCAGGCAAAAGAGCGTGCGGGAAGCGTAGGCGCAGCAAAGATACAACAAGAATTGTCAAATCCACCGAGCCTGCCGAAAAATCTTCGAACGGCGTGCCCGATGCAGGAATGAACGGTCCGACGCCTATCATCTGCGGGCACAGTTCGTCGAGGAACATCATATCGTCGGCAAGATGCTCCAGCGTCTGGTGAGGCGAGCCTATCATCATTCCGCTGCCCGTCTGAAAGCCCAGTTCCTTGAGCGTAAAGAGACAATTGCGCCGGTTGACGGCGCTCATTGTCCTTGGGTGCAGCAACGAGTAGTGCTCATCGCTGCGCGTCTCGTGACGCAGCAGATAGCGGTCGGCACCTGCCGCGCGGAAAGCCCTGTAAGCAGCGGCACTCCTCTCGCCCACCGACAGAGTCACTGCCTTGTCGGGAAATTCTCTTTTTATTGCACACACGACGTCGGTCACCCAATCGTCACTCTGCACAACGTCCTCGCCCCCTTGCAGCACAAAGGTATTGAACCCGAGCCCGGCACCCGCCCTGCAACACTCAAGTATCTGCTCTTTTGTAAGCCTATAGCGCAGCGCAGACCTGTTGCCGCATCTTATTCCGCAGTAGTTGCAGTTGTTCCTGCAATAGGAGCTTATCTCTATCAATCCGCGCACAAAGACCCCGTTGCCGAAATTCTGCTGCGCCACCTCCATTGCCCTTTGCTGCACATACTGGCGCTCTTCCTCGCCCTGCAAAGAGAGCAGCCGCAACCACCCGTTGCGGTCCATTGCAGCCCCTGCAACCAGCCTGTCAACTATATTTCCGAGCTCTTTTTGAGACATTTTACTATGTTTGATAAAAAAGTTACCGCAAAATTACTAAAATTACATCTTTTTCCCTAAATTTACCGAGATTTTAATATTTCGCAACATTTGCAACAACAATCCAAATAGAATATGGCATATAATAACAATGTAATGTTCGTAAGATACCAGCTTCTTGCGAAACTTGTGAAAATGTGGAAAGAGGATAGCCTCTTAGGTAAAATCGACCGTATGTTGCTCGATATGTATCCTCGCAAGCGCAGTCCCAAAGGACGTTGCTGCGTGTACAAGGAGCGCGCTGTGATGAAGTACAAGACTATGGCAATGCTCGGCTTTGATATGAGCGACGAGGTTGACGAGGGCGAGCGTCTGAGCAGCTACGTACAGAGAATGCTCGACCGCGAGCAGCCCGACAACAAGAGAGGCATACTGAGCGTAATGGACGAGGCTTGCTCATCTTGCGTAAAAATCAACTACGAGATTACCGACCTCTGCCGCGGTTGCGTTGCACGTCCCTGCTACACCAACTGCCCCAAGGACGCCATCAGCTACGACCGCGAGGGCAAGGCACACATCGACCACGATAAGTGTATCAGTTGCGGCAAATGCCACCAGGCTTGTCCCTATCACGCAATTGTATATATGCCCGTTCCCTGCGAGGAGGCTTGTCCCGTCAAGGCAATCTCTAAGGACGAGTATGGCGTTGAGCACATCGATCCCGAGAAATGTATCTACTGCGGCAAGTGTCTCAATGCTTGTCCTTTCGGTGCAATCTTCGACCAGTGCGCAGCGTTCGACGTACTCAAACGCATCAAAGCCGGCAAGCAGGTAATTGCAATGGTAGCCCCCGCAGTGCTTGCACAGTTCGGCAAACCAATGGAGCAGGTTTACGGCGCATTGAAGGCAATGGGCTTTACCGATGTTATTGAGGTTGCAGTGGGTGCCGAGGAGACAACCCGCCTCGAGTCGGCCGAGTTCAAGGAGCGTATGGAAGAGGGAGCGCCCTTTATGACAACAAGCTGCTGCCCCGCATACGTTAACCTTGCACGCAAGCACATTCCCGACCTTGTAAAATATATCTCTACAACCGCATCGCCTATGGTGTACACCGCTGCATACGCACGCGAGAAATACCCCGAGGCAGTGAACGTATTCATCTCGCCCTGTGCATCGAAGAAAGCCGAGTGCCGCGAGTACGACGACGTAGACTTTGTGCTCACATTCCGCGAGGTTGAAGCAATTATGGAGGGACTCGAGATTAACATCGACACCTGCGAGCCCTACAGCCCTGCCGAGGTATCGGGCAAGGACGCTCACGGCTTTGCAAAGACCGGTGGCGTATTCACCGCTGTACAGAACCTGCTTGGCGAGGAACTCCAGGGACTCGTTATTGCCGACCTAAACAAAAAGAACATTGCACTGTTGCGTGCATACGCAAAGACAGGCAAGTGTCCCGGCAAGATGGTAGAGGTTATGTCGTGCCCCGGAGGCTGTATCACAGGTCCTTGTACCTGCTCGGACAGCAGCGAGGCCAACCGTCGCTTCGAGGCTGAGATGAAGAAGAAGTAACTTCCCGTCACACTATAACAACCGCCCGACAACTGCAAGGTTGTCGGGCGGTTGTTATATATGAGGAATATGAAAATTCTTTCAGGCACCTTCTCGGGCTCAGTAGAAATTTACTGTGGATAACAATTCTTTCAACCATCTTCCCGGTGTTATTTTTCGGCTATTCTCTCGTTGTAGTATTTTCTTCTGCTTTCTTTTTTTGCGAAAAAAAGAAACAAAAAACCTTGCACAAAAGAAATTGTCGCAAGTTCCCTTTGCTCGTGCCGCAGGAATGCGTGCACTCG
>JAFZIA010000076.1 GCA_017554605.1 Bacteroidaceae bacterium | reverse complement strand
GCTACGCGCCCTCGAAAAATAATAAAACATTCCACTTTTGCATTGCGCCAAAATAGGCTGCACTCGCCGAAAAACTGCAAGTAAACTTGCGTTTTGCTCGTTGGCAATATTTTTGACCTATAAAAAACTTAACGATATAAAATTAAACAGCTTCTAAGAATGGAAGATTACAAATTATTCATTTGTAATTTAAAGCAAAAACCACTACCTTTGCGGAGATTTGGAAAATAGTGGCACATACACAACCAAAGCAAGAAGCCTGCAAATTCACAGCGCCGATTTTTTCATACAGCAAAA
This sequence comes from Bacteroidaceae bacterium, assembly GCA_017554605.1. Lineage (GTDB taxonomy): Bacteria > Bacteroidota > Bacteroidia > Bacteroidales > Bacteroidaceae > HGM04593. The sequence goes on along the minus strand of JAFZIA010000076.1, from coordinate 5,173 downwards.
AGACAACGCAGCAGCTTCTATTGACAGGAATAAATTTATTGGAAATTCAAACAGCTTCTAAATAAGCAGACAAAATGGCAGATATTATCAGCGTAGCTATAAAATGTATAAAGGACGAGGCCGAGGCAATCCTCAACCTTATCCCCAAACTTGACGATAATTTCACAAAAGCAGTTGAGCTTATCATTGGCAGCAAAGGCAAGCTCATTGTAACAGGAGTAGGAAAATCGGGACACATAGGTGCCAAGATAGCATCGACCCTTGCAAGTACAGGTACACCCTCGTTCTTTGTAAACCCTCTCGACGCCTTCCACGGAGACCTTGGAATGTTCACCCCCGGTGACGTGGTGCTCGCAATCTCAAACTCGGGACAGACCGACGAGCTCCTGCGCTTTATCCCCCGTCTCACCGAGCGCAACATACCCATCATATCAATGTCGGGCAACCCCGCATCGCTGCTCGCCAAATACTCCGACTGCCACCTCAATGTGGCCGTAGAGCGCGAGGCCTGCCCGCTGAACCTTGCACCCACATCGTCGACAACGGCAACACTTGCAATGGGCGACGCACTGGCGTGTGCACTTATGACAGTGCGCGACTTCAAGGCATCGGACTTTGCACAGTTCCACCCCGGAGGAGCACTGGGCCGCAGGCTGCTCTCACGCGTAAAGGACTATATGGTGAGCACCGACCTTCCCATTCTCACCCGCGACTCAAAGATAAGCGATGCGCTTATGCACATCAGCCGCGCAAAGATGGGAATAGCGGCAGTTATTGAGGACGACAAGATTCTTGGCGTTGTAACCGACGGCGACATACGCCGTGCAATGCAGCGTAACCAGGACCACTTCTTCGAGCTTACCGCAAACGACCTTATGAGCCACAACCCCAAGACCGTACAGGAGAATGCAAAGCTCACCGAGGCCGAGGAGATAATGCGCAAGCACAATGTACACTCGATAATAGTTGTAAATACCGAGGGCAAGTTCGTGGGAGTTATAGATATGTTCAGTTGCATCTGATATGAAAGCAGTAGCATTTGTACCCATAAGATTGAACAGCAAGCGCGTGGTGGGCAAGAATCTCAAGATGCTTGGCCAGAAGCCCTTGTTGCAATATATCCTGGAAACACTTGTAAAGGTACAGGGGTTGGACGAGATATATGTATATTGCAGCCAGGAGAGCATAATCCCCTACCTGCCCCAAGGAGTGAAGTTCCTCAAGCGCGACACCTCGCTCGACAGTGACGAGACACTGGGCAAGGAGATTTACGAGGCTTTTGTAAAGGAGGTAGAGGCCGACGTATATATGCTCGCGCACACTACATCGCCCTTTGTAAAGGCCGAGACAATAGAAGATGCCCTGAAGGCCGTAACGTCGGAGAAGCACGACTCGGCATTCTCGGCACAAAAGATACAGACATTCACCTGGTACAACGGCAGCCCGCTCAACTATTCTCTAAAGGACGTTCCCCGCACCCAGACTATTGAGCCCGTGTACGTTGAGACAAGCGCATTCTACATATTCCGCCGCGAGGTGTGGACCGTGCTCAACCAGCGCATAGGCAACAATCCTTATATGGCCCTCACCGACACAATTGAGAGCGTGGACATTGACAACCCCGAGGATTTTGAGTTTGCAAGCGTAATAATAGACAAGCTGTAAAAGACAACGCATAAACACAAATACAAGCAACAGCAGCGTGCCGACGGCACGCTGCTGTTGCTATACAATATCGTATACATTCGTCAAGGGACAGCAGAAAATAACTGTGTATAATTTGTGATATTTATGAAGTGAACCCTCATCAATCGAAATGTGTTCCCGGATTCATCACCACAGGACTGCGCCACTCCACGCCGAACTTCTCCCTCATCACATTGCCCAGTTCGTTCCAGTACACGTGACAGAATCCCATTCCGCGGCTTCGGCACTCCAGATTCTTATAGACATATTCATTGACCGCATCAATTACATCTTCCCAAAATTCCGTCCACTCAATAGGGTCGCATTTTGAAAGAGGCGCCCTACCATCATACTCCTTTTGTACTATGGAATCAAAATCGCCCCTATCGGCTGCAGCAATATTACGTTCGTAGAACCTTATATCGTCGCGAAGGTCCTCGGTAATACCCAATTCGTGCATCTCGCGGTTCTCTATGGCCACCAGAGCCTCTAGACGCAATCGCATCACCGCTAGTTTCTTGCGCGGATAACCTCCAAGCGCCTCAACCATTCTGTATGTGGCACTCTGCACAACGTCCACCAAATGGTCAAACTGCAACAGATGATTCACATAGGGAACAAACAGCTCCACCAACTTTACCATTTCCCTATACTCGCCCCGGCTTTCGGCATCACGTTTCGCTATTCTTGCACAAAGCTGCACAGCTTCTGTCATCAGGCCGAGAGCCTCATCTGTGCGGAGCTCCTCCAACGTATCAATCCTTGCACGCAATTCATTCAGTTGAGCTATATCATCTTTGGCCTGCTTGCGTTCGGCTTCTTCGGCTGCACGTCTTTCATTATCACGTGCCACGAGCTGCTGCATCATCACAGAAATTTCCGGCTCTACATCTTGGGCTTGCTTTTGCCGAGCTTCGTCTGATGAAAGCAATCTATTCATTTCGAGAAACAGCAAATGGCTTTTTCTTTCTTCGGCAGCTTTTGCCTCAAGATATGCACTGTTATCCTTGCGTCTTTCCTCGTTTACAGCACGTAGCTGCTCCAACACCTCTTTGTAATTGGCAGGAGGGAATAAATTGTTTTTTTCCATAGTCGTTATGATTTTATTTACCAAAAGGCGGTTCTATTTTATTGATAGCAATGATGCACCAAATATTTTTTCACAAGCCAACCACCTGACTGCTGCAACTCCCAATCGAAACACCCTGGGTCCTCGCTGTCAATGCCCAACTGCATTATACCGCCACCCATTGTCACCTGCGACGTTGCAAGAGCCTCCATCATCGAATTTACGACAAGTATGCCACCGTTCAATGTCAGGATGTTGCAGTTTATGCCCTGTGCCCTCTTGTATCCGTCACCGTCGTAATAGTCATCGCCCTCTGTAAGCAGACGCACGCTACCGCCCTCAACAGTAATATCGCCATCGCAATTTATTGCCTTTGAGCCCGTCCCTGTACACTGCACAGCAATTGTACCACCGGTTATTGCAAGGTCTCCGGCGCATTTTATACCACCGGCAGGAGTTATTTCCACAGCCTCAACCGCACCCGTTGCCACTCCAGTGAGTTTTCCTCCCACAATGGTCACGTTCTGGTCGACATTCACAATCTTTGAACCGTCGCCCGACACCTTGGCCTGTACGACGCCGCCGCTCTGTGTGTAGCAGCCTGTTGCCTTGAGGGCCGAGCTCTTGCTGCCTGTTGTCTCAATCTTCACGAATCCGCCAGCAATTGTAATATTGGGGGTGATTGTGGGGTCGGGAGTCACCTCTTCGTACGACGCCTTTACGCCCTCACCAACGCTGGTGAGGAGTAGTTTACCCGCCTCAATGAGCACATATCCCTTGCCACAGTCTATTGCATCGCCACCTGCCTTAACTGTTATCACTGGACTGTATTTCTCGGTGCGTCCCACGCGAAACAGGTCGTTGGTATGAAATCCGTCCTTAAGCGACTCTATGTTTATCTTGCCGCTACGCACTCGTATATAGTCGTCGCTGCATATTCCGTGACCTCCGAGCGAGGTTACATTGAGCGTTCCGTTGCCGTTTATCAGCAACTGTCCCTCGCTGAAGATTGTTCCCTTTTGGTCCTCCTCCTCGCCATTCGTAATTACAGGGGCAGAATATGTCGTACCGTCGCACAGGGTATTTGTTGTTCCAGTACCAATGGTAAAATATACGCTCTTGCCCGACTGAATGTTTATCGCCGGTCCTGCAGGGTTAGTAAGCGTAAGGCCGCCCAGCATAAGCTCGAACTTCTTTGTACTGTATATTTTGAGCGAACCGTCGCTGCTCTTTCCTTTTACAATGTAGCGCATCTTGCCCTTTGTGGAGTTTATGACAAGGTGCGAGCCCTTCTTCTCGAATGTGACACCGCTCACCGACGCGGGCATTGTCGTTACACCCGACTCGCTGAATGTGATTGTCACAAGGCTCTCGTAGGCATAATTCTCTACAAAGTCGCCCGACTCGTCGTCGAGTTCATCGGTTACTATTGTCTCGACAATCTCGTCGAAGCCAGTCTCTTCGCCAGCGTCAAATGTAACGTCGTCATTGTCGTACATAACAAGTTCCTTGCCCACAAGAGGCTTGCGAGTTGTTATACTGTCAATGCCAGGCAGCGCAAAGAGATACTCAAGAAAATACCTCTTGTCGCCTGTAAGGTTCAAAAAGCTTATCTGCGGATACTCCTCTCCTGCTTTTTTGAGGTCAACCTCGATATTATTGTAAAGAGGCACTTCAACAAATGTGCCGTCACCGCTGCACACGTGATACGACTGTGCTGCAACACCCATTGAAACGAGTGCAAATGCGGTTGCCAATGCTCTCTTTTTCATCGTTTCAGGAATTTAGCTGTTCTACCATTTGCACGCAATATATACACGCCCTTTGAGAGTGACGAAATGCTTATAGTACCATTCTCGCTACCCAACCGCTGTGACAGCACCTTTGCGCCGCACACACTGAATATCTCCACCTCGGTTCCAGCCGGGCTGTTTACCACAATATGCTCGTCAGACACACTGCTCACAAGGTCGCCCTTGTGTTCAACGGCATCGACCGACAAGGACAAGCCATAGTTATTTGTTATCCTGTAAACATCGGACAACGGGTAGGAAACCACATTTGCACTATATGAATGCAGGTTCATCTTGCCGTTATCGAAAGTTATTTTTTGCAAAGCGCCAAAATCGACAATGTCGTTGCCAAAAGATTTTTCGACATACAGGCTCTGCGCAAATACGGGCGCTACAGTAAACAATATAACTGTCAGAATGTAAAATCTTTTCATTTTTCAATCTTTTTAAGAGGCAGACCAATCCAGCCTGCCTTGCTTGTTTTCTTAGAAGCTGTTTAAATTTATATCGTTAGGTTTTTATAGGTCAAAAATAGTGCCAACGAGCAAAACGCAAGTTTACTTGCAGTTTTTCGGCGAGTGCAGCCTATTTTGGCGCAATGCAAAAGTGGAATGTTTTATTATTT
>JAFZIA010000008.1 GCA_017554605.1 Bacteroidaceae bacterium | reverse complement strand
TCTTTTGTGCAAGGTTTTTTGTTTCTTTTTTTCGCAAAAAAAGAAAGCAGAAGAAAATACTACAACGAGAGAATAGCCGTAAAATAACACCGGGAAGGTGGTTGAAAGAATTGTTATCCACAGTAAATTTCTACTGAACCAAAATCCGCCGAAGGCAAACTCTCACGTAGTGACTGAGGAGTTTGAAAAATCCGCGAGCCCTTCGATGAAGAAAAGGCTCGCGGATAATCTGTTATAGTAAGAAGCTGTTTAAATTTATATCGTTAAGTTTTTTACTTTACCAATCTCTTTTTACCATTAACAATGTAAATGCCTTGTACGGGATTCTCTACGCGACGGCCGCTGAGGTCGTAGTAAATGTTGTCGTTAACCTCGGTAACAACTGGGTCTATAGCCGTTGTGCCGCCAAAGTCGAAGTAGTAGCTGTTGCTGAGCTGCATTCCGGGGTCCTCGGTGTCAACCTCCTCGTCGTAGATGCCCAGGTTCTTCTCGCCCAGTACCAAGTATGCTTTGTGGGCATTGTTCTTGAATGTACCGCCGCTGAGCGCGTCCTCGTACATTCCAACAACGCCGTCCTTCATCGCAAGAACGTAGTATTTTGCATCTTTTGCGGGGGTGATATACACGTCCTCGACAGAACCGCGCAAGAGGTTACTCTCAATAGCATCAACTTTCTCAAAGGTTTGCTCAAATGTATATGTGCCTTGCTCTGCTCTCACAATTACACCTGTGTTTGCGGGCAGTATACCTGTTACCTCTTGCATCATAAGGCGGTTGCCGTCTACGGTGCTTGCGGTGTAAACCTCAACTCCCTCGGGGATTGTTGCGTTATAATCCAAATAAAGTGTAGCGTAGTTTGCAGCCGATACGGTAAGGTCGTAGCCTTTTATTTCTACAATATTTGTATATTCGTTCCAGCCGTCGGTTGCTGCGTATGTCTCCTTTGCTCCGTAGGGTACATAAAGAGTACAAGCGTTTTTATCAACCCCTTTGAATACATTATTTCCTATTGAAAATAATTCATTGGCGCTGATAAGTGATGTTACACTTGTAAGCCTGTTGCATTGATAGAACGCGTTATCTCCAATAGTTGTTACGCTGTTGGGTATTTCTATGCTTGTAAGGCTGCTGCAATATTCGAACGCGCGATCTCCAATTGTTGTTACGCTGTTGGGTATTTCTATACTTGTAAGGTAATTGCAAAATTCGAACGCGCTTTCTCCAATTGTTGTTACGCTGTTGGGTATTTCTATACTTGTAAGATACCAGCAACCGCAGAACGCAGAAGCTCCAATTGTTGTTACGCTGTTAGGGATTACTGTATTTTTACAACCTGTGATAAGTGTATTTGTTGCAGTCTCAATAATAGCATTGCAATCCTCGCGACTATCATAGATGGTGTTATCCTCTGCCACTACAATGCTTGTAAGGCCATCGCAACCGCAGAACGCGCTTTTTCCAATTTCTCCAATTGTTGTTACGCTGTTGGGTATTTCTATACTTGTAAGGTAATTGCAATCGTAGAACGCCTCTTCTCCAATCGTTGTTACGCTGTAAGTTGTACCCTCGTAAGTGACATTTGCAGGGATTGCCACATTGCCGCTATATTCCCCAGAATATTCGCCGCTGTAACTTCCTTTGTAAGTAACTTCAACTGTTCTATCTTCTTCGGATAAAATGTTGTAATAGATGCCTTCAACTTCAAAGTCGTGGGCACTCAATGTCGCGCAGCAAAGCATAAGGACTGCTGCAAGAATTGTTCTGAAATTTTTCATTGGATTATTTGTTAATGAGATGTCGTTTTTTGAAAAACTTTGCAAAGTTAGTGAAAATGTGTCAAATTACTTTTCTTAATTTGTTAATCTCTCTTAAAATGTAAAAATAGCCGAAAAAAGTCAAACAGTAATAGAGAATATTGCATTGTGACGATAAAGATTGTATTTTTGCACAGACAAACAATTGAGGAAAAGATTATGGCACGACCTTTGGCTGAGCGTTTGCGACCGAATGATTTTGATGGTTTTGTGGGGCAGGAGCATCTTGTGGGCGAGGGTGCTGTCCTGCGTCGTATGATTGACGGGGGCAGGATACTCTCTTTTATCCTGTGGGGTCCTCCGGGAACGGGAAAGACTACTATTGCAAAAATCATAGCCAACCGTCTCAAGCGTCCTTTCTACACGCTCAACGCTGTGTCGTCGGGTGTAAAGGAGGTGCGCGAGGTTATTGAAAAGTCAAAGTCGTCGCCCCTCTTCTCCAACGGTGGAGCGATACTCTTCATCGACGAGATTCACCGCTTCAACAAGTCGCAGCAGGATTCGCTGCTCAGCGCGGTGGAGACGGGAGTGGTGACGCTCATTGGTGCTACAACCGAGAACCCTTCGTTCGAGGTTATACGTCCGTTGCTCTCGCGCTGTCAGTTGTATGTCCTCAAGTCGCTCGAAAAGGCCGACCTCCTGCGTCTCTTGCAGCACGCGATAACCACCGACGAGGAACTCAAAAAACGCAATGTGCAGCTTGTTGAGACCGACGCTCTCTTGCGTTACAGCGGCGGCGATGCCCGCAAGCTGCTCAATATTCTGGAGCTTGTGGTGGAGGCTGCTGCCTGCTCGCCAGTCGTTGTTACCGACGAAAGGGTGGTGGAGTGTCTGCAACAGAATCCTGCTGCCTACGACAAGGGTGGAGAGATGCACTACGATATAATATCGGCATTCATAAAGTCGATACGCGGCAGCGACCCCGATGCGGCGCTCTATTGGCTTGCCCGTATGATTGAGGGTGGCGAGGACCCTGCCTTCATCGCCCGCCGTCTCATAATATCGGCTGCCGAGGATATTGGCCTTGCCAACCCCAATGCGCTGCTCCTTGCCAACGCTGCGTTCGATGCTGTGATGAAGATTGGCTGGCCCGAGGGACGTATCCCCCTTGCCGAGGCTACTGTCTATCTGGCAACCTCGCCCAAGAGCAACTCGGCATATATGGGTGTGAACAGCGCCATAGAAACCGTACAGCAGACGGGTAACCTGCCCGTGCCGTTGCATCTGCGCAATGCTCCCACCAAGCTTATGAAAGAACTCGGCTACGCCAAGGACTATAAATATTCACATAACTATCAGGGTAATTTCGTAAAGCAGCAATTCCTGCCCGACGGGTGCGATTTCAGTTTCTGGATTCCGCAGGACAATGCTGCCGAGCAAAAGACAAAGGCGTGGATGCACCAGTGCTGGGGCGATGACAAGCCCTTCTCAAAATAATAATGTAGGCAAATAGTAGCGCTGTAATTGTGGGGTTGGAAAAGGGGTGATTATGTCTCGATGTTCTGTCAGGGTGACAGGTGCGCGAAATAGTTCATTTTAATACCTCTGACGCAAACAACCCTTCCTTCTTTTGAGGAAAATTATATTCTTTTGTTTCAATTGCTTACGTTTGCTTGTTAAGTAAAAATCTAAAAAATAGACTTGAGTGCTCCTCGTGCGAAGAGGAGCTCCGCGGAGCGGTGAGGAGTAGAAGTAGCCGCTTGAACTTTTAGAATGCCTGAAGTATAGTTTCTCTGAACGAAAACAGCCCGAAGGAGTGGGAAGTTCGGAAAACTTGCATAGCTCACTCGTTATAACAATTTCGCACCTGCGTCGCTTATTTCCCTTTAGTGCTAAATCCGTAGCCCTTACTGACTACTCTTTATAATTCGTGCTTGTAGCGATTGGCATCTTTGGGCTCAGCAGAAAAAAGGTGTGGGAAATTCACATTGAATGACTAATATTTTTCATCTATTGCAACAGGTAAATCTTAGAACAACTGCACGCCGAAAAGAAATTTAATTGCGGGTAGGCTGTTTTAAGGAAACAGTGCGAGAGAAAGCTTGTGCAAGCGAATGGGTGAATGCTTGCATTCACACGCAATGAGCGCAGCCAAGCTTGCACGAAGTGAATGTTTAACCGCTAGTTAGACGCGCGTAGCGTGGCTAACTGAGGGCGATCCGCAGCACCCTTAAAACAGCCGTAAGCCGCAATGACAAGCAAGTACCCGACCGAGTGCATGCATTCCTGCGGCACGAGCAAAGGGAACTTGCGACAATTTCTTTTGTGCAAGGTTTTTTGTTTCTTTTTTTCGCAAAAAAAGAAAGCAGAAGAAAATACTAGAACGAGAGAATAGCCGTAAAATAACACCGGGAAGGTGGTTGAAAGAATTGTTATCCACAGTAAATTTCTACTGAACCCTATTTAGGCTTTTTCTAATATCTGTACATTTTTCCAAAAAAACATTGGTATTTTTAACAGAAAAATGCGATATTCGCTCAAATTTTTGAATTTATAGATACTACAAACTATCTTTTTGCGTTGTTTAGTAGATGAAAAAGTCACTCTGCATATTGTTTACCCTCCTATTTTGCTCTTTCCTTACAGTGAGGGCACAATACGATGCGCACTTCACGCACTATTGGGAGATGCAGAATTTCTATAATCCGGCAGGAGCAGGAGCGGCGCGTGAGCTCCACGCCTTTGCTGCATACAGCAATCAGCTTTCGGGCTTTCAAGGCAACCCCAAGAGTATGCTCATAAATGCCGATATGCCCCTTTCGATGCTGCGCGGGGATCACTCTCTTGGACTCGGAGTGCTCAACGACGAGATTGGAATGTTCGTGCACCAGCATCTCTTTATGAACTATTCCTACGGTATTAAGCTCTACGGCGGACGTATGGTAATAGGAGCGCAACTGGGATTGTTGAATGCCAAATTCGAGCCAAAAGAACTTAATTTGGGCGAGAATAAGGACGACCCCGCCTTTCCGTCGGCTGCAGTGGACGGCAACAAAATGGATTTTGGTGCAGGAGTATTCTATCAGCACAAGCATTTCTATGCAGGATTGTCGGCACTGCACATAAATGCCCCGCTAATAGAAATGGGCGAGAGCAACCAGTTTCAGGTCGACCCCTATTTTAATTTTATGGCAGGAGGCAATATTAAATTGAAAAATCCGTTAATAAGCATACAGCCCTCACTGCAACTGATGACCGACTTTGTTGCCTGGCGTGCCGATATTACTGCAAGAGGCACATACACCTACGACGGTAAACTGCTCTTCGGCGGTGTTACATACAGCCCTGCAACATCGGTTACATTCTTTGCGGGATTGGAATTTTCCAATATAACCCTGAGCTACGGCTACGAGATGTTTACCTCGGGGATAGGGGCGCAGAATGGCAGTCACGACATATACATAGGTTACGGCATTGAGCTTAACCTTGCTAAAAAAGGAAAAAACAAACATAACAGTATAAGAATATTGAAATGATGAGAAAAATAATCTGTCTGTCGACAATCTTGGCTACGGCATTGCTTGTATCGTGTATGGGAACAGGCAAATACAGCACAATGGGTGGCGAGGTAACCGGAATAAGCGGAACAGCCATAAATGAGCCTGCACCTTACGGAATGGTTCTTGTGGAGCGCGGCTCGATAAAAATTGGAGAAGCCGAGGCCGATTCACTCTGGGGAATAACGACACCGGTAAAGGATATATCGGTCGATGCTTTCTGGATGGACGAGACAGAGGTCTCAAATGCCAAATACCGTCAGTTTGTATATTGGGTTCGCGACTCCATTATCCGTGAACGTCTTGCCGACCCTGCATACGGTGGCGACGAGACATTTAAAATAACCGAAGACGAGTATGGCGAGCCTGTTACTCCTTATCTCAACTGGAGCAAACCTATTCCTTGGAAAAAACCCACCGAGGACGAGCAGCGTGCAATTGAGAGTGTTTATATAATCAACCCCATCACGGGCGACAAGATGCTCGACGCATCGCAGATGAACTATCGCTATGAGGTCTACGACTACACACAGGCTGCACTGCGCAAGCACCGTCTCAATCCCGAGGAGCGCAACCGCAACACCGATGTTCCTACCGACTATGCCGAGGTGATAATTTCAAAGGACACAGCATACATCGACGACGAGGGACGCATAGTAAACGAGACGGTAACACGTCCGTTGTCAAGCCCTTACGATTTTCTGAATACCTACATCATAAACATCTACCCCGATACAACCTGTTGGGTGAACGATTTTCCCAATTCGAACAACGAACTTTACCTTAACCTCTATTTCAGCCACCCCAACTACAGCGAGTATCCTGTCGTCGGAGTAAGCTGGGAGCAGGCTAACGCCTTTTGTGCTTGGCGCACCGACTATCTGCTTCGCGGAATGCGCGGTCAGGCAAAATACATACAGCGCTACCGTCTCCCCTCGGAGGCCGAGTGGGAGTATGCTGCACGTGGCAAGGAGGGAGGAAAATTCCCTTGGGAGAGCGGCGACACGAAGAGCGACAAGGGCTGCTATTATGCCAACTACAAGCCCGGAGAGGGTAACTATACAAAAGACGGCAACCTTATAACCTCGAAATGCGGAATATACTCGGCAAACAGCAACGGACTCTATGATATGGCAGGAAACGTAGCCGAGTGGACCTCGACAATGTATACCGAGGCGGGCATATTGCAGATGAGCGACATAAACCCCGACCTTCAGTACCGGGCAGCAAAGGAAGATCCCTACAGCATAAAGAAAAAGACCGTTCGCGGAGGCTCCTGGAAAGACCCTGTACGCTTTATTCAGGGTGCCACACGTGCCTACGAGTATCAGAACGAGTCGCGCTCCTACATCGGCTTCAGATGCGTGCGCAGCTACAGCGGAGTATCACGAAAATAATATCAACCACATAAGAATACAACCATTATGAGCAAGAAAAGAGGCTTGATAAGCAGCATACAGACATTTATGGACTCGCCCAAGGGCAGAACATACACAAACTACGTATATAGCTGGGGAGCAGCAGTCGTTATTTTGGGTACACTCTTCAAGCTTACCCACATTGCAGGAGCAAACATTATGCTGTTCCTTGGAATGGGCGCCGAGGTTGTCGTGTTCTTCTTCTCGGCGTTCGAACGTCCCTTTGAGCTTGCCGAGGAAGACCGTAAGGAGGAGCGTGCCGAGCGTCGTGCCGAGCTTGGTGAGGCAATGGGCAGTGCACCTATAATAATAGGTAGCGGTGCACCTGTTAATACTGTAGTATCTGATGCGGCAGTGAACGGCAGTACTACAGTACAGGGCGGCGGCACAGTCATTATAGGTGGCGGAGGAACGGTAGGCGGCGGAAGCTGCGCCGATGCCGAGCTTGTATCACAAATGGACGATGCCACAAGGGAGTATGTCGAGAAGATACGCTCGCTCAACGAGGCCATAAAGCGCATCTCGGAGCAGACAGAGAGTCTCGGACGCAATATGGAAGAGATGGATACTCTTGCACGCAACATAACGGGAATAAACGCCCTCTACGAGGTGCAGTTGCGCAGTGCGAGCTCACAGGTAGGCAACATCGACCTTGTGAATGCCGAGACCAAGAAGATGGCACAGCAGATTCAGGAGCTCAACACTATGTATGCGCGTATGCTTGAGGCAATGACCTGCAATATGAACCGTCAGCAGTAAAGAACCGAATTCCGTAAAAAGAACCGATGAAAATTAAGAAAAACAAAATATCGCCGCGTCAGAAGATGATAAACCTTATGTACGTCCTTCTGATGGCAATGCTCGCCCTCAATGTATCGTCGGACGTGCTCAACGGCTTTACGCTTGTCGACGAGAGTCTCACCCGCAGTACAGCCAATGCCAACGAGCAGAACAAGGCAATGTACAACGATTTTGAGCAGTCGATGGCACAGAACCCCGAGAAGGTACGCGAGTGGTATCAGCGTGCACAGACTGTGCGCACAATGTCCGATACGCTCTACAATCTTGCCGAGCGTCTTAAAGTGCGCATAGCAAAGAAGGCCGACGGAGCTGACGGCGATTATTCCAATCTCGAGAACCGCGAGGACCTTGAGGCATCTACATACGTGATGCTCGCTCCCGGCCGCGGCCAGGGCAAGCAACTGTACGAGGCAATAAATTCGTACCGCGAGAGTATCCTCACAATGATAACCGACTCGGTACAGCGCCGCATAATAGAGGACAACTTCAGTACCGAGGTTCCCCGTAAGGATATTTCTCTTATGAAAAACTGGCAGGAGTACCATTTTGAGAATATGCCGGCAATAGCAGCAATCACACTGCTCACCAAATTGCAGAATGATGTACGTTACGCCGAGGGCGAGGTGCTGCACACCCTTGCACGCAATATTGACGTTGGCGACGTGCGTGTTAACCAAATTCGAGCTCTTGTCATTCCAAACTCCAGGAATGTTGTCCGCGGAAGCGAATTCGAGGCACAGATAATCCTTGCAGCAGTGGACTCTACACAGCGTCCCGAGATATATGTGGGCGAGGAGAAACTCGATACAGAGAACGGACACTACAGCCGCCTGTGCAATGCAACGGGCGATTATACCCTCAACGGCTATATGCTCGTGAACGACGGTGCAGGCGCCTCCACACGCTACGACTTTTCACAATCCTACACAGTGGTTGAGCCCACGGCTACAGTGAGCGCCTCGCTTATGAATGTGCTGTATGCAGGCTTTGACAACCCCGTGAGCATATCGGTTCCGGGAGTGGCAGCCAACCGCATTTCGGCAAGCATAGCCAAGGGTAAGGGTTCGCTCAAGAGCGACGGCAAGGGAGGATTCATTGTTGTGCCTACAGAGATTGGCAGCGAGCTTGTCATAGAGGTTACCGCTACAAACGAGGCAGGCCGCCGTCAGAGTATGGGACAATATGCCTTCCGTGTGCGCCAGTTGCCCGACCCGACCCCCTTCATAGAGTACAAGGACAAGGACGGAAACATACAACGCTACCGTGGCGGCAAGCCATTCTCAAAGCAGGCGCTTATGAGCACCGACGGTATTGTGGCTGCCATAGACGACGGATTGCTGAACATCAGCTTCAGGGTGCTGTCGTTCGATATTGTCTTCTTCGACAATATGGGCAATGCGATACCCCGCAAGTCCGACGGCCGCCTATTCTCCCAGGCACAAAAGGATATGTTGCGTAACCTGCAACGCGGTAAACGCTTCTATATATCTAATGTAAAGGCTGTGGGACCCGACAATGTGGAGCGCCAGTTGCCCACCTCGCTCGAGGTTATTGTAAATTAAATATAAGTCAGAATACATATATCTATTATGAAGAATATAGCAAGAACAGCTCTTTTTGTAGCGGCAGTGATGCTGGGACAATATGCAGTGGCACAGCCTCCCGCACGCAAGAAAGACGATGCCAAGAAGCAGGAGCAGGCAGCAACCTACGAAGTACCCCTCTCACAGAGGGCAAAGAGCCAGTATCCCACCAACGAAACACCTTCCGAGGTTGTGTGGAAACGTGACATTTACCGCGTGCTCGACCTCAAAAAAGAGAAAAACGCCTCGCTCTACTATCCCGTGCAGCCAATAGGCAACAGTATGAATCTCTTTACATTCATTTTCGGTCATATACTCGACAATTCAATAGTTGCGTACAACTACAATATTGACGGATACGAAAGCTTTATAGCCGACAACCGCGTCAATCCGCGCGAGATGCTCGAGAATTACGGCATATACTACGAGACAGGCGAGGGCGGCGTACTTGTGGTCAATCCGTCGGACCTGCCGAGCAACGAGGTGTTGAGCTACTATATAAAGGAGAGTTACTACTACGACCAGCGTACGGCAACCTTCCACCAGCGTGTGACGGCAATATGCCCTGTCCTTCACCGTTCGGGCGAGTTCTCGAGCGAGGTGACAAAATACCCTATGTTCTGGCTCAAATACGACGAGATTGCACCCTTGCTTGCACAGCAGGGTGTGGTGTCGAGCAGCTACAACAATGTATCGTCAATGAGCCTCGACGACTATTTTACCAAGCACTGTTACGACGGAGAGATATATAAGACCGTGAACTTGCGCAATCTTGCCATAAGTCAATATTGCAAGGACTCCACTGCAGTGAGCAACGAGCAGGCCAAGATAGAGAAGCAGCTCGACGACTTCCGCAACGGACTGTGGGGTACAAGCCGGCCTACAGCAGTAGCTGCCGATTCTGCTGCTGTGGCAAGCGACACCGCTGTTGTCAGCAATAAAAAAGACAAGCAGTCGGCACGCGCAGCACGCAAGAAGAAATCCTCGGAACCAAAAGCAAAAAAGAGCAAAAGCGGTGGCTCCAAGAGCAGCGGAGGAGCAAAAGTTTCTGTGCGACGTCAGCGCAGATAAAACATTTTTTAGCAATAAATTGTTTGTTTCTTAAATAAATGACTATTTTTGCGCAAGGTATTTTTGCCTTGCGCAAAAATTTTTACACACTGAATTAAAAGAAATAATAAACTAAAAACATTCCTGTTATGAAAAAGACATTTGTAATTCTTTTTGCACTATGCCTTTTGGCTGCAATTCCCGCGAAAGCACAAATCAAGTTCGGTGTCAAGGCCGGTACAAACTTGGTAGATAAACCCAGTGGCAATTTGGACAGTTACACCGATGCAAAGGGTTATACTGGTTTTTATGCCGGTGCAATGGCACAGTTCACCCTTCCCATCGTGGGCCTTGGTGTAGAGGCCGACGTGCTCTATTCGCAGAGCGGCAGCGAGATTGGCGGCGACAAGGTAAAGAAACAGAGTATCGAGATTCCTGTGTATCTGCGCTACGACCTTGCGCTCCCCGCAGTGAGCAAGGTAATAATACCCTTTGTTGCGGTAGGCCCCCAGTTCGGTTTTGCATTCGGCGACCTTACCGAGGCTCTCGACGTTGACAGATATTACGAGTACAACAAGAGCCAGTTGAGCTTCAACGTTGGTGCAGGTTTGGTATTGTTGAGTCATATTCAGGCACACGTAAACTACAATATCGCGTTGGGCAACACAAGCGAATATATGGAGCTTACAGACGGTGTCTGGAACGTAATGACAAAATCAAAGACCAACACTTGGCAAATATCAGTGGCTTACCTCTTCTAAGAGAAGCATTTTACTCGACTGACAAAATAAAACCGATAGGAGGCTTGTGTCGCCTATCGGTTTTAAGTTTCCTGATAAACCAAACGATTATATGGAAAATTATCTGACCTCGTTATTGCGCAGCTTGGGCATTGAGAGTGGTACCGTGGCCATTCTCTATTGGGTTATAGTGCTCACGGGAATAGTCCTGCTCATATATTGCAGCAGGATTCTCTGCAGCAGGGCGCTCATTCCGTTTGTGAAGATGCTCACCCGAAAAACAGAAACCAAATGGGACGAAATCCTGCTCAACGAGGCTACCCTCAGGATTATGTGCAATATGATAGTGGCAGTGATAATCATAGCACTGCTCCCTTTTGTGCTCAGCAAGGAGAGCGTTATATACACTTTTGCAGCAAGGCTCTGCTGGGTTTATCTCACCGTCGTATCGGTGCAGTTGGCGTGCAGCCTGTTTGCAGCGCTCAATCTTATATCCACCGAGGCCGAGAGGACAAAGAACCATACATTGCAGGGTGTGTTCCAGATGCTCAAGATAATAGCTATCTGCATAGGCGCAATAATTGTCGCAAGCATTGTGATTGACAAGAATCCTATGAAGCTGCTTGCCGGACTCGGTGCTTCGGCTGCTGTGCTTATGCTGGTGTTCAAGGACAGCATTATGGGACTGGTAGCAGGTGTGCAGTTGTCGGCGAATGATATGTTGCGTCCCGGCGACTGGATTACAATGCCAAAATACGATGCCGATGGCTTTGTTGTAGACGTAACCCTCACCACCGTCAAGGTGCGCAACTGGGACAATACCATAAGCACAATACCCCCGTATGCCCTTGTGAGCGATTCGTTCCAGAATTGGCGGGGAATGTGGGACAGCGGTGGCAGACGCATCAAACGCTCGATTTTCATAGATATGAACAGCGTGGCTTTCTGTAGCGAGGAGAAACGCAAGGAACTCATTGAGAAGGGTTATCTCTCTGCCGACAGGGGCGATAAGGTCGTCAACCTCACTGCCTTTCGCGAGTGGCTCGAGGAGTGGCTGCACAACCATCCGTCGGTAAACAATAAAATGACACTTTTGGTGCGTCAGTTGCAACCTACGCCACAGGGCCTGCCCCTTGAGCTCTATTTCTTCTACGACGGAATAAACTGGGTGCCCTACGAGCATCTGCAAGCCGAGGTGTTCGAGTATCTGTTTGCTGTGCTCCCCGAGTTTGGATTAAGAGCCTTCCAAGCGCCCTCGGGCAGCGATTTTTTGAATAACAGGCGCATACCCTCGCATCTGTATTGATAATAAGGTTATTATATTGTAAACTAAACAAAAGATAGTTTGTTGAGTTTCGAAAAAAAAACATATCTTTGCCCTGTACAAATGGAATAAATCTAAAAAATCATAAAATAATAATAGTTTAACCAATAAAATTTTTATACACGAACCAGACAGTACTATTTTTTCAAAAGAAGTACGTATTTATATAAAATATTCAAAAAGAGGAACTTTTGCAACATAACGTTTGTTGGTTCTTCGTTATGAATGTCGAGGCTTTTGTTTCTTGTTCTCATCAATCGAAACCGCCAATTTCACACCGAGAATAAGCACGATGAGAGTCTGCGTCCAACGTTGGGCGTAGATTGCTTCTGCTTATTAGGTGGAAGGTTACTTGGCGGTACCCGATTGGTTAATAAGCAAATAAGGGCAATTTACGTCCTTCTTGTTTTTACCAATCAAAACCGCCAATTTTATTAAACACAGTACACACTTACAAGCAAGTGTGCTACACAATTTCCACCAAAAACAAAAGTTATGGACACAATTAAACGTAATCTTGCCATTTTTGTGGCAAGCCTTTTCTTGTTTGCACAGGTTTGTGCAGCAGAGCGCACCGCGCCTGTATTTCCCAATAATTCCACCATCGAGAGTGGAAAATCCTATTATCTTTACAATGTAGGCTGCGATAAGTTCCTTACAACCCAACTGAAGGTTGGTGAATATGCAAAAGCCGTTGCTGTTGATGTAATTCAAAGAGAAGACAGCAGCTACACATTGCAGTATAGCAGCGATAAATATTATATTTATGCTAATTCTACAGAGATAAGCACCCATTCATCGTTGTATAACACTTCTTACTTTACAATAGCTGCCACTGCCGACGGTTACACAATACAACGTGCACCCAAAAACAGCAGCTATTACAACGAGACACAATTTGTGGGTTACTCCGAAGATGCTACAAAAATTCTCCCCAACCTCACCGAGGGTAATATCGTTTGGAAATTCTTAGAAAAAGATTCTGCCGAGTATTACATTGCCAAGAAACGTCTGTACGATGCACTACAAACCACAGACACCTATTTCTATGCAGTGGATAATTTTGAAAAGGTTTATAACGACCCTTCAAGCACAACCGAACTGTTGAAAGAGGCTGCCGATTACATAGAGGGCGGCTTGCTTTTGTCATCTAAAGTAGAGGCTCGTAAGTGGAGCGACTATCCTATCTTCTTTATAAATGATGCTGATAAGAATTGGAGTTACATCTCCAGCAGTTATGATTATGACGCACGTTTAGAAGTACGTGTATATAATCCCGGTACATATAGCCTTAAAGCAAGGGTAAAGACCGATGCCGATGCTACACTCTCTTATTACCTTTATGGCTATAGCGCAATGGCAGCCGAGGTGTTGATAGACGGTGTAACTGTGCGCGAAATAAAGGCTGCAATGACAAAAGAAACTCCAGGTAATAACTATTCTCGTTATTTTGAGAAGCTATCTCCCGGAACACACGAAATAGAATGGAGATATATACGTAAAGATTCTTATAATGCTTATTATACCGGTACTATTCGTGGAATTGGAATAGAAAAGACTCCCTATTTCGAGGTTAATTTGGTTGAGCCGGGAAGCCTTGGTACCGAGGTGCTTTACAATGTAGACCACGTAAAGGATGTACGTCGCATAAAGATAAAGGGTAGAATGAACGACGACGATTGGAGTAAGGTTTCTATGATGACAAGCCTCTACTCTATAGACCTTAGCGAAACAGATGTAAAATTAATTCCCAAGGATAAATTTTATAATGAGCCTTTCTTGCACGAGGTTATTTTACCGGATAGCTTAGAGGAGATTGGAGAAAGCGCTTTCTATGGTTCGTATATACAAAAGATGAATTTCCCAAGCACGCTAAGAACTATAGGCAGATATGCTTTTTACGATGCAATGATAACCGAGGCTATTTTGCCCGACAGTACAACATTAGATGATGATGCTTTTAGCAGTTGCCATCATTTAACAAAAGTGCATTATCCCAAGTATGCAAAAAGTGTGCCAAGTTATTGTTTTTATAATTGTAGCCATCTTCAGACCTTTGTATTACCCGAGGGACTAACAGTGATTAATTCATATGCTTTTTATCGCGCGACAAAGTTTAATCCCCGTTTTCCTAAGTCGTTAAAATCTATAGGTTCCTGGGCTTTTTATGAAACAGCAATAGATTCTCTTATTCTTCCCGAGGGTGTCAGTCTTTCTAATAGCATATTTTCCGATTGTGATAAGCTTGTCTATGCCGAATTTCCAACATCATATTATGAAGAAACATATTCAAATAATTCATCACCAATAAGTTCTTGTGAAAACTTAAAGACATTGGTATTCAAGTCTCCCACAGTGGTTGGTGGCAGTGATAAAGACGACTTCCTTAATGGTTGCCCCAAGGATGTGGTTATTAAAGTTCCGTCGTTCCTTGTTAATTCGTATAAACTGGACGAGTATTGGTACAACTACAAGATTGAGGGCTTCAATACTGGCGATGTAAAGAATTGGACTCTTAACAACGACCTTGTAATGAACGTGCGCGAGCGTTTCGATGGTGAGCCTAACCTTACAATAAACAGTGCTGGTTCAATAAAACTCAATGGCGATGTGCAACAGTTGTTCGATACTATAAGGACATATTCGTATAATTATTATAGTGGAACATCGAATGATGCCTATGCCCGTATCCTTGTGAACAACGATGCTACAAAAATTCTTGGCCAGTATAAGCACGCATACTATACAACCGGAAAATATTGGTATTTTGTGTCGCTGCCTTTCGATTTCAAGGTGAGCGAGGTTACACCCAGCGTAGAGGGTACAAAGTTCGTGTTCCGCTACTACGACGGCGCATCACGTGCTGCAAATGGGGCATCGGGTAACTGGAAAAATTATGCCGATGACGCCGTTATTGCGGCTGGCACAGGATTCATTGTGCAGACAAGTGCCAATTGCTGGCTCTATTTTACAGCTCTTGAAAACGAGAGCAAGCAAAATGTTGTTTCGAACGAAGCTTTTGTGAAAGCACTCGACGAGAATATAAGTTCAACAGCATCGAACCGAGGTTGGAATCTTGTGGGTAACCCGTGGCAGTGCTGGTACAATATTCACGCGCTGAACTTTACTGCGCCCATCACTACGTACGATGTCAATAACAAAAAATATAATGCCTATTCGGTAATTGACGACGACTATGCAATAGCTCCCAACGAGGCTTTCTTTGTGCAGTGCCCCGAGAATATAAATTCAATATCGTTCCCCGAGACTGGTCGTCAGTTGACAAGTGTCATTGAGAGTCAACAGAGTGCGCCACTGTTCAATGCTGCGAGCGCTGCAAATTCGCGTCAGTTGGTCGATGTTATACTGTCGTGTGGAGAACTTAACGACCGTACACGTGTGGTATTTAACGATGCTGCTTCTATGGAGTATGAGACTGCGTGCGATGCAAGCAAATTCTTTGCAACCGAGGGTATTGCACCGCAACTGTATACAATTGACGAGGAAGGTACAGAGTATGCTATAAACGAGCGTCCTTACAATGGCGGCTATGTTCAGTTGGGCATTGTAATAGCACAAAAGGGAACATACACCTTCTCTCTGTCGCGTTGCAATGCACGTGAGGTTGTTCTCTTTGACAATGCAACTGGAGTCACACACAATTTTGCCGATGGAGAATACTCGTTTACAGCCGAGGCCGGAATATGCACAGACCGCTTTGTGCTTGGAGTAACAAAATCTCCCGAAACTACAAGCATCGAAAATCTTGCCGAGCTTGGCATAAAGGTGGAAGCAGGCAATGGTTGCATTGAGGTGAGCGGTGCCGAGGGTGTTGTCTCTGTAACAGCTATCGACGGACGTACGGTAGCCGAGCTTGAGAGCGACGGAACAGTTCTTGTCTCTGCAGGTACATATATTGTGTGCACAAATGCTGGTGCTGTTAAGGTTGTTGTAAAATGATAAACCCCGGTAGGCTATGAGAAGAATAAGATATTTGTCTCTGATTGCAATGCTGCTGTGCAGCATTGCAGCCTTGGGACAATTCAACCCCACGAACCCTGCCGAGCCGGGTGTTGCGCCACGTAAACTGATGCTGAAAGCCTCCCCCGCAGACGGAGGTTCGGTGTATGGTGCGGGACGCTATGTACCCGAGACTTCTGTTGGCTTGCGGGTTTCTGCTGCTACGGGATATGTGTTTGAAAAATGGACCGACGAAAAAGGCGAGATTGTATCTTCGGCTGCATCGTTTAACTTCAAGAAAGGCGATAAGGACGAGGTTCTTGTGGCTCATTTCCGGTTCAACCCGGGTGCACCGTCCGAACCGCAAGAACCGTCGCTTATACAATATTTCCGATTGACACTTGCTGCCGAAAAAGGAGGAAGCGTGAGCGGCGGCGGAAAGTATCAGGCAGGACAAAGGGTGAGTCTTAGTGCCTCGTGCGAGAGTGGTTATGTATTTGTAAACTGGACAAACAATGCAGGTGATACGGTATCGTTGAACCGTTCGTTTACATACGTGACAACCCCAGCAAATGAGACGCTTACAGCACATTTTGTATTCGACCCCTCTGCGCCGTCCGAACCCTCTGACCCCATTTTAAGACATAGGGTAAAGGTGAGCACAGTCGATGGCGGAACGGTAACAGCCGGTGCATCAAGGTTGTTGGAAGGCGAGAGTTGTACTATACAGGCTACCCCTAATAGCGGCTATCGCTTCAAGGGGTGGTTCGTGTGCGATACTCTCTATACGTCGTTATCACAGTTCTCCTACAAAATGGGTAAAAAGGATATTCATTTTGTGGCAAAGTTCGAGTTTGACCCTGCTAATCCTTCCGAACCGCAAATGCCCGAGAATAACAAGTATGCCTTTTATATGATGACAATAATAGGTAAGCCTGGCGACACTCTCGATATTCCGCTTTATTTGACAAGCCTCGACACATTATGTGATATGAGTTTTCAGATTACATTCCCCGAGAGATTGCGCCCCGAAATGAACGAATTGTACCTCAATGAAGCGGCACAAGGTTACTCTGTCTCGTGTACCGAGGTTGGTGACACTTGTTATATCTTTTCGTTGATAGGGGGCAGAATAAAAGCAGGAAACACCGAGCTTATGCGTTTCAAGATACCTGTTCCTGCCGATTACAAGACAGGTATGTCGGAGCGTACTAAAATAAATCAGGTGTCGGTAATAGAGAAAGATGGTGCAAATATAACGGCTTCTACCCGTAACGGACGCATTGCCATTTATAAGCGTGGCGACACGAATGGCGATAATGTGGTTAATGTTACCGATGTTATGAACCTTGTTACTTTTGTACTTAAGGAAAAGACCGAGGTTTTTATAAATGAGGTTTCTGATATGAATGACGATGATACTTTCAATGTAACCGATGCAATGGGAGTAGTGGAAATCGTCCTTGAGTAAAAATTGTTTTTTATGAAGAAGTGTTTTTTATTATTCTGGATATTCTTCTCGGCTACTTTATTGCGTGCCGAGGACGCTTTGCAGGTTGTGCCTTTCGAGGCACAGCCTCGGGCAACGACTGTTGACGGTTATTCTTTCAGCATAGAGATGAACAACACCACTGCCGATGTATGGGCTTTCCAGTTCGATATTTTACTGCCCGCAGGTATGACGTTGGATAACACCGATGGTCTTAACCCTTTTGAATTGGGCGACCGCTGTCCCTATACAATAGGTCGTGGAGGTGTGAAGAATTTTAAGCATATTGTGAATTATAA
Source organism: Bacteroidaceae bacterium (assembly GCA_017554605.1). Taxonomy (GTDB): domain Bacteria; phylum Bacteroidota; class Bacteroidia; order Bacteroidales; family Bacteroidaceae; genus HGM04593. Next base: position 17,926 of record JAFZIA010000008.1, on the reverse strand, counting down.
ATTGCAGGAAGACGGTTGGTGGAGGGTTGTTGTCATTACTACAGAAGCCGACCGCATAAACGGAAGTAGCGGTGAGGTTCTGCGTGCCTATTATCTTGCCGACGGTACTATGGAAGAGGGGTTGTATCCAATCCTTATCCGCGATGCGATACTTACCATAAACGGTAATTCTGATATCAAGCTCGCCCCGTCATCTTCTTATTGCTACGTTGGTGATTCTCCTTTGACAACCGATGCCCTGCCCGATTTGAGCTCGTTAACAGGGTATATCCCCTCTTGGGTTATAACTTCTGTCAACGAGGATATTTCGAGTAACGAGAATTTTGTAGGGCTTGATATCTCGGGTGCAGATAATGTTGGTGCCCCTGTTATTATGCCAAATAAAAATGCCTTGTGTTATGTAAAGGAGAATGCCGAATTTGACTATATGCCGGCTGGGAATATCGTTGAGTGCAGCCAAGATGGCTACACTTGCAAACACCTTACGTTGCACGATGGGGAGTATTCTTTGTTTGTGCCGCAGGGTATAAGCTGTACTTCGGCCTCGTTTGAACGTACTTTCAAAGCGGGGTATTGGTCTACTGTCTGTTTGCCGTTTGCGCTCTCTGCCGAGGTGGTGCAGCAGATAAAGGAGCAGGGAGTGGAGATTGAATGCTTATCCTCTTTTGATGCTACCAACGGAACGCTTTTCTTTACCAGAATTGACGAGATGCTTGCAAATACGCCTTATATAATCAAATGCAGCAAAGATATGGCTCCGTTTACAAATATAGTAATAGATGCTGTAGAGCCTACTCTTCAAACGCCTGTTGTAGATTGTGGTGATGCTGCTATGTCTGGAAGCTATAACACTGCAATACTGAACAGCGATGCTGTGCTGCGATATTATGTCTTTGATGCAAGCAATGGTAATTTTGTGCTTGTTGGAGCCAATGCAAAGGTTCTTCCTTTCAGATCTTATCTGACTGTGCCATCATCTGTTCAATTGGCAAAAAGCCTAAGTGTAATCCACTCCGACGGTTCTCATACAACTATTACCGACATTATGCACGGGAGTGAAAAAACCGAAAATGTATATTCTTTGGAAGGGGCGGCTGTTCGTACAAATATCAACTCCGAATTTTCGTTAGAAAAACTGCCTGAAGGTGTTTATATAATTGGAAAAAAGAAAATTTTTATTTCAAAATAAAAGGGATTATGAAAAAATATATAGCACCCGAGGCAAGGGTGATTGAGTGTTGTGCAAAAGAGATACTTGCAGCATCTTTTACAATCTCCGATAAATCAGAGGACAATGTTGTTGCAGGTGCGCCAAGGCAAAGCTGGTGGAACGGCAATAATCCGTGGAGTAATATAATGTGGTAATATAATGATTATAACCCGTTTCGGCGAGGTGTATAATTCAATTCTTGTAGTGGATAGCGTATCGGAATATACTGGTGCGCTATCTTTTTATTTGTGATTTTTGTGCATAAGTAAATGTGTAAAGTAATCGAAAGTTAAGTGCAAAATAGTTATCTTCGCAGCTGGTACAAAAAATAAGAATATGCCCAAATTTGCCGATGTCATATTGCCGTTGCCATTAGCCGACACCTTTACGTACAGCGTCCCACAGGGTTTTGAGGAGCGCATAGCCGAGGGGTGTCGCGTCACCGTGCCATTGGGCAAGAGCAAGCACTACACAGCGCTTGTACAACGCCTGCACGACGATGAGCCCGAGGGGTATGTTGTGCGTCCTATAGAAGAACTGTTGGACGAAGCTCCCATTGTGCTCCCCACGCAAACCAAACTGTGGCAATGGGTGTCGCGTTACTATCTATGTAGTATGGGCGAAATTTTCAAGGCGGCCGTTCCGCAGGGACTGAAAGGTGAGTTCAAGCCCAAGACCGAGCAGCGCATACGTCTCGCAGCGTCTTTCAGCAATGCAACGGCACTGAACCTTATGCTGCAGTCCCTGAGCCGTGCTCCGCGGCAAAAGCGCCTGCTCAATACATTTATTGCCCAAACTGCCGACGGAAGCGAAATATCGCGCCATCGTCTTATTGAGATTGCTGCTGTATCACCCAATATATGCAAGGAGCTTATAGACAAAGGGGTGTTTGAGTGCTACGAAGTAGAAATAGGCCGCCTAAGAGAGCAGTGTGCGGCTGTTGTACCGCAGAACACTCTCAACGAGGCGCAGCAACAGGCGCTTGAGAGTATAAACGGGAATTTTGCCAACAAGAATGTTGTGCTTTTGCACGGAGTAACGTCGGCGGGAAAGACCGAGGTATATATCCATCTTATAACACAGGCGTTAGGAGAGGGAAAGCAGGTACTTTATATGCTGCCCGAAATAGCCCTCACCAAGCAGATTGTGGAGCGTCTGCGCAGGGTGTTCGGCAACCGCATTGGAGTATATCACTCCAAATTCTCCGATGCCGAGCGTGTGGAGATATGGAAAAAGCAGTTGGGCGACGAGCCATACGATGTCATTCTTGGTGTGCGCTCGTCGGTATTCTTACCTTTCAAGAATCTTGGACTTATAATTGTTGACGAGGAACACGAGAACAGTTATAAACAGCAAGAACCGGCTCCGCGCTACAATGCTCGTAACGCGGCAATGGTGCTTGCATCGTTCTTCGGGGCAAAGACGCTCCTGGGTACGGCAACCCCCTCGATAGATACCTACTACAATGCAACTACAGGGAAATATGCTCTTGTGAACCTCAACCGCCGTTATTCTTCGTTGCAGTTACCCGAGATTGAGATTGTGGATATTAAGGAGCAGGCGCGGCGCAAGCTTATGACCGGTCCTTTCTCCGACCCTCTCGTCGAGGCTATGAGCCGCGCGCTCAAGGAGAAGAAACAGATAATACTTTTCCAGAACCGCCGCGGATACTCCCCGCTTATGGAGTGCCGTACCTGCGGTTGGGTGCCACGCTGCAAGCATTGCGACGTGAGCCTTACGCTGCATAAGAACTCCTCGAAGCTCACCTGCCACTATTGCGGATACACGATACCCGCGCCCAAGATGTGCCCCAACTGCGAGACTGATAACTTTGTTAACTTGGGCTATGGCACAGAGAAGATAGAGGACGACCTGTTGAAGATATTTCCCGAGGCACGTACCGCACGAATGGACCTCGACACCACGCGCACCCGCACGGCTTACGAGGGCATAATAAACGATTTTCAGCAGGGTAGGACCGATATTCTCATTGGTACGCAGATGGTTTCCAAGGGACTCGATTTTGATAATGTTGCAGTGGTGGGAATACTCAATGCCGATATTCTGTTGAACTACCCCGACTTCAGGGCTTCGGAGCGTGCTTTCCAGCTTATGGCTCAGGTGGCAGGACGTGCCGGAAGAAAGAACGGGCGGGGCAAGGTCTATCTGCAAACGCGGCAGCCCGACAATCCTGTGCTCCCTATGGTGGTGGCAAACAACTATATGCAGTTTTACGATAGCCAACTGTCGGAGCGTATGCTCTTTCACTATCCGCCGTTCTATCGCCTTGTATATGTATATACCAAGCACCGCGACCTTTCCTTGCTCGAGGAATTCTCTTATATTCTGGGCGAGCGTATGCGTCAGCTTTTCGACCACCGTGTGCTTGGTCCCGACCTTCCGCCCGTTGCGCGTGTACAACAGTTGTATATACGCAAGATTGTGCTTAAGGTCGAGGGTAATCTGTCGCAATACCGTATTAACGAGACGCTCCTGGCGTTGCAAAAGGAACTTCTCGAGGAGAAGAAATTCCGCAGCATTACAATGTACTACGACGTCGATCCGCTGTAAATTTTAGCTGGCTAACAAATATGCTTTTTACCACAAAAAATAGGCTGACTAAGAACGATATTTAGTCAGCCTATTATACTGTAAAATATATTACTTAAGCAGTTCCTGTAGCTTTTCGGCAATTCTGTATGCAGGCTCGCCACGCATAATTATCTCTCCTTTCGAGTCGAAGAGGATAAGCTCGGGGATAGACTCCACTCCGTAAACCGATGCAACCTCGGCGCTGCCGCTCTTGGGTTCGCACAGTTGCGTCCAGGTCATCTGCATCGAGGATACACCCTCTTTCCACTCGTTATCTTTGCTGTCGAGCGAGAGGCTCACCACCGCCACGCCTTTATCGGAGTAGTCCTTTGCTATCTTCTTTATTGCGGGCATCTCCTGACGGCAGGGAGGACACCAGCTTGCCCAAAAGTCGAGCAGGGTGTAGCGGTTCTTGGTCATAATGTCCGAGAAAAGGATCTTGTTGCCGTTGATGTCGGGAAGCTCAAAGTTTATATAGTTGCAACCGACGGAGGTTGCTATTGCGCGCATCTTGCGCCCTGCATTGTCCTTTACCCGGGCATATATAATATTGAAGCGCTTGTCGTGCAGATGTTCGGGTACCATAGACATTATGGAATACAGCTCCGAGGGTGAGAAATATTCTTCGGACTGTGTGAGAAGAAAGGCACCGAGTGCATTGTCCATATTTCCACCTATAGTGTGTTGCAGCGTGTTTACAAAGTCGCGGCGGGCATTTGTTATCATCATACGCAGGCTGTCGCGCTGTGCCTCGCCCATATTCTTGTTTGCGGCGATATATGCCACAGCCGATTCTATGCGGTGCGACATTGTGCCACGTTCGTCGAAGAACAACTGAAGGTCGTTGTTGAGGGGTGAACCCCAGCGTTGTATGCCGTATTTAAGTTTTACGTTTATGTTTCCGTTTTCAATTACAACGGGACCGCCTTCAAGGGCAACCGAGGAGAGCAGCATACGTACTACGGGGGTGTCCTGCCGTCCCACGAAAGTGAAGCGCCCTTTATTCACTGTAGCCGAGTCGACGTATGTAAAATTCTCGTCGAGCTGGGCAAGGTAGACTTTTGTGCCGTCGGGGGCTTCGGGGTATTCGCCTTTTATTGTGTATCCATTCTTTGTGCAGGCTGTGAGGGTTAGAAAAAGCAGTATGGCGGTAAACAGTCGGTTCATATTATTGTTCTGTAGTGTGGTTTATTTCGTAAATATATTGCAGTAACTCCTCGCGTCCCATTGCGGTCTCCGACGAGGTTACAAAGACGGGCGGCAGCTCCTCCCACTGCTCGAGCAGGCGCTCCTTGTAGGCCTTTATGTTCGATGCGAGCTGGGTCTTCTTCAGTTTGTCGGCTTTTGTGAATACTATGGCAAAGGGTACGCCGTTCTCGCCCAGCCACTCGAAAAATTCGAGGTCTATCTTTTGCGGCTCGTGGCGCGAGTCGATGAGTACAAAAAGCAACGTCATCTGCTCTCTGTCGAGTACATACGACGATATTATCTGCTCCAGTGTGGCTGTCTGTGACTTGCTGCGCTTGGCATATCCGTAACCAGGAAGGTCGACAAGATACCACTCGTTGTTTACTATAAAATGGTTTATGAGCAGTGTCTTTCCGGGCATAGACGAGGTCATTGCCAGCTTGTTGTTGCGGGCGAGAGCGTTGATAAGGCTCGATTTTCCGACATTTGAACGGCCTATGAAAGCATACTCGGGCTTGCCGTCCTGCGGGCATTTGTTGATGTCGGTGTTGCTTATCACAAAGCGTGCCGACTTTATCTCAAAATCTTTCATTCTTTTCTATGATAACAGTTTAGACGCGAAGATACTGTTTATTTCGTTAAAAACAGTCTGTTGTAAGCAATTTTTCAGTATCTTCGTAGCCGAAAATAAAAAAACGATGAGTCAGGAATATCCCTCGCAACTTCTCGAAAGGGCTGTGAATGAGTTCACTAAGCTGCCCGGCATCGGACGCAAGACCGCAACACGTCTTGTGCTTCATCTCCTGCGCAGGCAGGAGGAGGAGGTTGCCTCCTTCTCCGATGCTATGATACGCCTCAAGCGCGAGGCTGTATATTGCAAGTGCTGTCACTCAATTTCGGATACCGAGATATGTCCCATCTGCGCCAACCCCTCGCGCGACCACTCGCTTATATGCGTGGTGGAGAATATTCAGGACGTGATGGCCGTGGAGAATACAATGCAGTACCGTGGAGTGTACCACGTGCTGGGCGGCGTAATATCGCCTATGGACGGAGTTTCTCCTGGCGACCTCAAGATAGAGAGTCTCGTCAACCGTGTGGCCGAGGGTGAAGTTAAGGAGATTATCCTTGCTCTGAGCTCAACGATGGAGGGAGATACCACAAACTTTTATATCTACCGTAAATTGTCGCAGTACAATGTGAAACTGTCGGTTATTGCCAGGGGAATATCTGTGGGCGATGAGCTTGAGTATGCCGACGAGATAACCCTCGGACGCTCCATAGTGAACCGTACACCCTTCACTGGTAAAACCTATTGAAAAAAGCAAACAGAAAATGAAATATTCGGCACAAAATCAACTGAAACAATATTTTTGGTACTCGGCAATTGCAATGTTTATTGTTGCGTTGCTGTGCTTCGTCTTCTCGTCGGGTAGTGGTGAGGCTGCATTCGATGATAATAAGGAATATATTATGCAGCTTGTGAGCATTGCTACACTTGTCCTTATTCCCCTTGCAATAGTTCATTTTAACAGAAAACTGGAAAAGGCCGATAAAAGCAATGTCAAGTCATTCGACAAACTGTACCGTGCTAAGGGCATTATGCGCAGCACGGCTACTGCCATTTGCGTAATTGTCAATGCGGCAGCCTATTTCCTTATCGACTATAAAAGTGCAATATATTGCGTGGCGATAGGCTTTGTGGCGCACGTCTATTGCTACCCCTCGCGCAAGGAGTACGATGCCCTGTTGGATGGAAAAAGTACAAAATAACCTATTCCCCGTCGCAAGATGAAGCTGTCAATAGTAATAGTAAGCTATAATGTAAAATACTTTATCGAGCAGTGTCTGCGCTCGGTACAACGTGCCACGCAAAATATCAGAACAGAGGTTTTTGTAGTGGACAATGCTTCGTCCGACGGTTCGTGCGAATACCTCACCCCGCTCTTTCCCGATGTGCATTTTATTTGGAATAAGGATAATCGCGGCTTTGCAAGGGCCAACAACCAGGCTATACAAATGTCGACGGGAGAGTATATCCTATTATTGAATCCCGATACTATTGTTGCCGAGGATACTTTTGAACGGTTTGTCGAGTTTATGGACTCCAATCCACGGGCGGGTGGTGCAGGTGCTTATATGCTACGCACCGACGGAAAATTTGCGCTTGAGTCGCGCCGTGGATTGCCCACACCCTTTGTAGCATTCACCAAGATGTCGGGCTTGGCAGGTTTCTTTCCAAAGTCGCGCATCTGGGGACGCTACTATATGCGTTACCTCGACGAGCAGCAGATAAACGAGATTGAAATTATCTCGGGAGCATTTATGTTTCTGCGTCGCGAGGCGTTGCTCAAATCGGGACTCTTGGACGAGGCATTCTTTATGTATGGCGAGGACATAGACCTCTCCTACCGCATAATGAAGGCGGGATACAAGAATTTCTTTCTCCCCTCGCGCATACTGCACTACAAGGGCGAGAGTACAGTGAAAAGCTCCTACCGCTATGTGTACACCTTCTATCAGGCGATGCAGCTGTTCTTTAACAAGCACTATGCCCATTACTCGCTGCTTGTGAGCCTGCCCATCAGCATTGCCATTTGGGTGCGTGCAATGATGGCATACGTAGGCAACCAGTTCCGCCACCGCAGGAGAAGTGCCGACAAACCTTATATTATAAACGCCATAGTAGTCGGTGGCAGCAAGGCAGTAGATGAGGTCCGTGAGATTTTGCAAAAAGAGCAATCCGCTGGCAACCATAGGTATATTGTGGCCGAAGATATTACGCGGTTGCAAAAGGAACTCACTGAGAAGGGTATCAAAGGTTATGATACAATAACCTTCGATACCGATAGTTACAGTTATATAGATATATTCAATATTCTTGAGAAGGTCCCCCAAAACCGTCTGAAAATAGCGACATACTCTACAAAAAGCGGAGTGCTGATAACCGAGGGTTATACCTATAAAAGAAAGGATAAGTGAAATGAGCGAACAACTCTTACAGTCGTCCAGGATTCTGTTGCGTGCCCCCGAACTCTCCGATGCCGACTTTATGTTGCACATAGAGAATGACACAAGGCTGTGGTATGTATCGGCCTGCAAGGTACCATATTCGCGTTACCGATTGCTGCGTTACATAAGGGAGAACAGCCACGATATATACACCGACAAGCAGTTGCGCCTGATGATAGAGGAACGCACGAGCAACCGTGTAGTAGGCATATTGGATTTGTTCGACTATTCTCCCTCTCATCACCGTGCCGAGGTGGGTGTTGTGCTTGCTGCCGATAGCCGTGGCAAGGGATACGCAACCGAGGCGCTTACCCTTTTGTGTGATTATTCTGTACAAATGCTCAATATACACCAGTTGTATGCATACGTATATGCCGATAATCGAGCTGCCTGTTCGCTCTTTGAGCGTTGCGGCTTTCATAGTGTGGCAACCCTTAAAGATTGGGGCTATAGTGGCGGAAAATATCACGATGCTTGCCTTTTTCAGCGTGTTTTTACTCCTTTTGAGTGTAAAAAATAGTCGAAATGGTACTTTTTTGTAGCTTTAATGCAAAAAAGTTTGGAAAAAATTTGCAGATAGAGAAACTCTTTGTATCTTTGCACCCAGCAATCGGGAAGGTTGCGAAAAGAGAAGTTTGAAATTTTGGTGCGTTAGTTCAGTTGGTTAGAATACATGCCTGTCACGCATGGGGTCACGGGTTCGAGTCCCGTACGCACCGCACTTCAAATTTTCTTACAATACTCCCGATAGTTCTTTAATTTTTTGGTGCGTTAGTTCAGTTGGTTAGAATACATGCCTGTCACGCATGGGGTCACGGGTTCGAGTCCCGTACGCACCGCAAACGAGCCTTTCAGTTATGCTGAGAGGCTTTTTGTTTGTGTGTGTATGTGTGGCAAGCCGAAAATTGCTGCCGGCTTAAAAACAATCCTGTCTATTATTAGCGGTAGAAAATTGGAGGAGTGAATGTTTTTTTGCTATCGGGTATACTTTTCTTTCGAAATCCCGATATTTTATAAACAAATAAGCTATTTTTGCACATTATGTATATAATAGTGTTCAAATATTAAAACAATTGTAACAGATGAAGACAGCACTTATTACAGGAGTAACCGGCCAGGACGGTTCTTTTCTTTCGGAGTTTTTGATAGAGAAAGGGTACGATGTACACGGAACGATACGACGTTCGTCGGTGGATTTTCGTGAGCGCATTGCTCATCTTGAGGGTCACCCCCGTTTCCACCTCCATTATGCCGACCTGGGCGACTCTATGAGCCTTGTGAATGTGATTGGCAGTGTGCGTCCCGATGAGATATATAATCTTGCGGCACAGAGCCACGTGCAGGTGAGCTTCGATGCGCCTGAGTTTACCGCGAATGTCGATGCAACGGGTGTGTTGCGTGTGCTCGAAGCAGTACGTATGTGTGGTCTTGCCGATAGTTGTCGTATATATCAGGCATCAACATCGGAGCTGTACGGAAAGGTCGAGGAGGTTCCGCAGAACGAGAATACCCCCTTTCACCCCTATAGTCCATACGCTGTTGCCAAGCTCTACGGTCATTGGATTGTGAAGGAGTATCGCGAGGCATATAATATGTTCTGCTGCTCGGGTATTCTGTTCAATCACGAGAGTGAGCGCCGTGGCGAGACTTTTGTGACCCGCAAGATAACCCTTGCTGCTGCACGCATTGCACAGGGCAAGCAGAAAAAACTATATTTGGGCAACCTCTCATCGTTGCGCGATTGGGGTTATGCCAAGGATTATGTGGAGTGTATGTGGCTTATGTTGCAGAATGAGAAGCCCGAGGATTTTGTCATTGCAACGGGTGTGCAGCACTCGGTGCGCGACTTCTGCTACTATGCCTTCAAGCACGTGGGTATTGAACTCGAGTTTGTGGGCGAGGGAGAGAATGAAAAGGGTATAGATACAAATACAGGCGAGGTGCTTATAGAGGTGTCGCCCGACTTCTTCCGTCCTACCGATGTGGTAAATCTCTGGGGCGACCCCTCAAAGGCGCGCCGCGAACTTGGCTGGAATCCTCAAAAGACCACATTCGAGGAGCTTGTAAGAATTATGGTCGATGCCGATATGGCAAAGGTGGCTGTAGAAAAGGCCGGCGAAAAGGTACGCACCAATCTTGCCGAGTTCCTTGAGAGAGGAATTGTAAAGTAAAGTCTTTTATTCGATTGTTACCCGTTATATTGTTTATATGATGGAAAAAGATTCTAAGATATATGTTGCCGGTCATCGCGGAATGGTGGGTTCGGCAATTGTACGTGAACTGGAGAGGCAAGGTTACAACAATATTATTGTGCGCACACATAAGGAACTCGACCTTTGCCGTCAGGAGCAGGTAGAGGCGTTCTTTGCCCAGGAGAAGCCCGAGTATGTCTTTCTTGCAGCAGCAAAGGTTGGAGGTATCATTGCCAACCATACTGCGCTTGCCGATTTTATGTACGATAATATGATGATGGAGATGAATGTCATTCACGCTGCCTGGAAGAACGGTTGCAAGAAACTCGAGTTTCTGGGTTCATCGTGCATTTATCCCCGTATGGCACCGCAGCCTATGAAGGAGGATTGTTTGCTTACATCGGCACTTGAACCCACCAACGAGGCTTATGCGCTTGCCAAAATATCGGGACTCAAATACTGCGAGTATCTCAACCGTCAGTATGGTACCGATTATATAAGCCTTATGCCCACCAATCTCTATGGTCCTAATGACAATTATCACCCCACGCACAGTCACGTTCTTCCGGCTCTCATACGCCGCTTCCACGAGGCCAAGGAAAGTGGGGCAACAGAAGTTGTATGCTGGGGCGATGGTACTCCTATGCGTGAATTCCTGTATGTCGATGACCTTGCCAATCTGTGCGTGTTCCTTATGAACAACTACAGTGGTAACGAGACGGTGAATGCTGGAACGGGTAAAGAGGTTACGATAAAGGAACTTACCGAGATTGTGGCTCGTGTGGTAGGGTACACGGGCGAGATAAAGTGGGATACAACCAAGCCCAACGGAACACCGCGCAAGCTGCTCGACGTATCCAAGAGTGCTGCGCTCGGGTGGAGGTATTCTACCGAACTCGAGGAGGGTGTTCGTCTCTCTTACGAGGATTTCCTCAATAATCCTATGAGGGCCGAAAGATAGTTCCGATGGAATAAAGAAACAACAGGGTGAATTTCTTGCCGGTTGCGGCAAAAGTCACCCTGTTGCTCTTTTTTTGTTTGTGGCAGTGTCACATTGCGAGGCGCAGTCCTACGATGCAGCCGCAGCCCCTTGGAGCGCCCGAGCTGCGGTCGGCAGGACGGCAGATGGCGGCGTCCATCAGCCAGCATCCGCCACGCACCACGCGTGTCTTTCCCTCCTGCGGTCCTTGCGGGTTGTTTGCCTCGTCGGCACTGTAATCGGTGTACCAGTCGTTGCACCACTCCCAGATGTTGCCGCTCATATCGTACAGCCCCAGCTCGTTGGGGGCAAGCTGTTTCACTTTGTGCGGACGTTCGCCTGCATTCTCCTTGTACCAGCCTACGGTGGAGAGTGTGTCGCTTCCGCTGTAAAGGTGGTTCTTGGCGCGTTTGCCGCCGCGTGCAGCATATTCCCACTCGGCCTCGGTGGGCAGGCGGAAGGAGGCGCCTGTGATGGCGTTCAGCTTGCCGATGAAATTCTGGCAGTCGACCCACGTGACCGACTCTACGGGCAACTGGGGGTCGTCGGTGTATCCCGACGGGTTGCTGCCCATCACTGCTGTCCACAGTTCCTGTGTAACCTCTGTCTCGGCAAGAAAATAGCTGCCCACCGTTACCTTGTGTGCGGGAAACTCGTCCTTCTCGGCGCCGGGGCAGCCCTCGGCAGAGCCCATCGTGAATGTGCCGCCTTCAATGGCAATCATCTTGAATGTCACTCCGTTGACAGTGTAGTTCCTTGGGTTCTCTTTTCTTTCCTTGTGTGATACTGTAACGCACGATGCAAGGGTTGCCAGCAGCAGTGTGAGGGTTGCTATAGTTGTTTTTTTCATATTTTTTTGGTGGCTTTTATTTTATATTCTTAGCCCGTCGAGCATCTGCGTGAATGTCACAAGGGCGTTCTTTATCTCGCTGATGAGGATATATTCGTTGGCTGTGTGCGAGCGCCGGGAGTCGCCGGGGCCCATCTTGAGCGTGGGAATGCTGAGCAGCGCCTGGTTGGAGAGTGTGGGCGAGCCGAAGGGGGTTAGTCCCAGTTCAATCGCGCGCTGTACCAGCGGGTGTCCGGTGCTTATCGACGAGGAGTTGAGGCGCAGGGAGCGTGGCTCAACGTCGCACTGCACATTCTCTCTTATCATTGAGAGCAGGCGGGCATTGCTGTAGCACTCGTTGCTCCTTACGTCTGCCACGAATGTGCATTTGTCGGGAATGACATTGTGCTGTGTGCCGGCGTTTATCTGTGTGACGCTAATGTTCACGTTGCCCAGCAGCGGCGACGTCTCGGGGAACCTGTATGTGCGCAGCCACTCTATGTCGGCCATTGCCTCGTATATCGCGTTCTTGCCGTTGTTGCGTGCTGCGTGTCCTGCAATGCCGTGTGCGGTGCAGTCGAGTACCATCAGTCCCTTCTCGGCTATTGCGGGCTGCATCGAGGTGGGTTCGCCCACTATCGCGCACGAAATTTCGGGCAGCATAGGCAGCACGGCCTCAATGCCGTTCTTTCCCGATACCTCCTCCTCGGCCGAGGCGAGGAATACTGTATTGTAGCTCTGTTTCTTCTGGCACAGCAGATAGAACAGTTGCAGCATAGTTACCAGCGAGCCTCCGTCGTCGTTGCTGCCCAGGCCTGTTATCCTGTCGCCCTCTATTATCGGGGTGAAGGGAGGCGTGCTCCAGTCGGCTACGGGCTTCACGGTGTCTATGTGTGCGTCCAGCAGCAGTGTGGGGCGCGAGGGGTCGAACTCGGGCGAGATGCACCATATATTGTTGTGGTGGCGGTGCATTTCTGTGCGCAGCGGTGCGCCCTTCTCTATGAACATCTGTAGCTTGTCGGCTGCCTCGCTCTCCTCGCGGCTTATCGATGGGGTGCTGATGAGCAGTTGCAGGAGCTCAATGGCCTGTTGGAGGTACGGTTGCGGTATTTGCATCTTTGTACTCTTTTTCGGTTCTGTTACGCGAAGTTACAAAAGTATTTTAATATACTCCGATAATTTGTCGCAAATGTGCCGAAAGGAGGCTCTTTACCCGTGCAATATCGAATAAAATTTGTAACTTTGCAGCCGGAATTAATGAAATAGCAAAAAGTTATGATAACTCTGGACCAACTTAAGGATATAAAAGAGAGAACAGATGCGCTCAAGCAGTATCTGTCTATTGACGAAAAGATAATACAGGTTGAGGAGGAGCAGTTGCGTACCCAGGCGCCCGGTTTCTGGGACGACGTGAAGGTTGCCGAGGCCCAAATGAAAAAGGTAAAGGCTCTGCAGGCGTGGATTGACGGCTACAAGGAGGTTGTCAACCGCACCGGGGAGGTTGAGTTTGCAATGGAGCTTTTCCGCGAGGAGATGATTGAGGAGGCCGAGGTTGACGATGCCTACGCACGCGCCATTGCGGCCATAGAGGAGCTTGAGCTCAAGAATATGTTGCGTCAGGAGGCCGACGAGATGGACTGTGTGCTCAAGATAAATTCGGGAGCGGGCGGTACCGAGGCTCAGGACTGGGCAAGTATGCTTATGCGTATGTATATGCGCTGGGCCGAGGCCAATGGCTATAATGTGGCTGTTGCCAACCTTCAGGAGGCCGAGGACGCGGGAATAAAGACCGTGACACTGGAGCTCAAGGGGCAGTATGCCTACGGTTATCTCAAGGGCGAGAATGGCGTGCACCGTCTGGTGCGTGTGAGCCCCTACAATGCACAGGGCAAGCGAATGACCTCTTTCAGCTCGGTGTTCGTTACCCCTCTTGTCGACGACAGCATCGAGGTTGTTATTGAGCCCGCACGCGTGTCGTGGGATACTTTCCGAAGCGGCGGTGCCGGTGGACAGAATGTGAACAAGGTGGAGTCGGGTGTGCGTCTGCGCTATCAGTATAAAGACCCTTATACAGGCGTTGAGGAGGAGATACTCATCGAGAATACCGAGACTCGCGACCAGCCCAAGAACAAGGAGAATGCGATGCGCCAGTTGCGCTCAATCCTCTACAACAAGGAGATGCAGCACCGTATGGAGGAGCAGTCCAAGGTTGAGGCCGGCAAAAAGAAAATCGAGTGGGGCTCGCAGATTCGCAGCTACGTGTTCGACGACCGTCGTGTCAAGGATCACCGCACGGGCTTCCAGACATCGGACGTTGGTGGAGTGATGGACGGCAAGATTGACGGCTTTATAAAGGCCTACCTTATGGAGTTTGGCGGCGAGGAGTAATTCTGCATTATGGCAATAGAGATTGAAAGGAAATTCCTTGTCGTGAGCGACAGCTTCCGCGAGCAGGCATACGCCTGCGACCGCATTGTACAGGGCTATCTGTGCAGGCAGAACGGTAATTCGGTGCGTGTGCGTCTGCGTGGGGACAAGGGTTATCTTACAATAAAAGGTCCGTCGTTGGACGGCGGGTTGAGCCGCTACGAGTGGGAGCGCGAGATTGCTCCCCACGAGGCCGAGGAGCTGTTGCTGCTGTGCGGCAGTGCCAAGATTGACAAGAGCCGTTATCTGGTGCGCTGCGGTGACCATACGTTCGAGGTAGATGAGTTCTACGGCGACAACGAAGGCCTTGTAGTAGCCGAGGTTGAGCTTGACAGCGAGAATGAGGCTTTTGAGCGTCCGGATTTTCTGGGCGAGGAGGTGACGGGTGATGTACGATATTACAATTCGCACCTTACGCGCTTTCCCTTCAAGGATTGGTAACAGGCTTTATTTGTTCTGATAAAAAACGAATGGTGACCTATTTTGCTTTGGTCGCCATTCGTCGTTTTTATATGTCTGCTTCTGTAAGGCGGCTCAAGCATTGCCGGCTTTCTTCTGCATTTTTTTCAGTTTGTATTTGGCTGCCATAGGCTTTATCACAAAAACACCAAGGAGGGCTGCGAACAGCGCTCCCAGCGTGTTGAACAGCAGGTCGTACCAGTCGGCACCCCTGTATTTGGTTAATGTCGACTGCGCAATCTCTATCGCTGCGCTGAATGTAATAGGTGCTATGATAGCTCCCCAAATGAGGTTCCTTATGTTTGTTGCCTTGTGGGTTGTATAGTACTCGAACCACAGGATCGAGCAGAAGCCTGCGTACATACAAAAGTGTGCAATCTTGTCCAGGTTTGTTACTTTGGGGAGTTTTTCGCTCGAGATGTGGGCAAGTGACAAATAGAGGATTACTCCTATTGTTGTTAACGACAGCGGGTAGCGTTTGAAGGTGTTGCGTACTCTTCTGTAAAATTCGTTCATCTTTTTGTATTTTGTTGTTCTGTTTGTTTTTGTCTAACTTTGCGACAAAGTTACATCTTATAGTTGACAGGGAGTGATAAAAGACCGTTAAATGATGAGAAAAATTCTTAGTTTATCAAAAAATCAGCGGCGGGGGGCTTTCCTGCTGTTTCTCCTTTTTTTACTTTTGGTTTTGGTGAAATATCTGCTTTTCGCAGATTAACCGCAAAGCCCCACTGAGGCTTTGCGGTTAATCTATGATGCTCTTTTCGGGCAGTTTTTCTTATAAGAATGCCTTTACCGCAAGGATAGCGGACAGAATGATGGCTATTGTGGCCAATGCTGCAAGCAGAATGTGTTTCTTGGCATTGGGGCACTGCCGGGGCTGTTCCTGTACTGTGGCTGCCAGCTCTCCGTTGTTGCACTCTGCATCGGTTGTCTCTTTTGCCGATGGAATCCCTGTCGGGTCGGCTACATCGGTAATGTGGACTATGATGGCTGTGTGGTTGTCCTTGTTGTTTGTGGTGAGCTCCTTTATCCTGTCCCTTTTTTCTTGTGCCGTGGGTATCTCGTCCGAGAAGACCTGCATAATGGCGTTGTCGTCCATCTCTTCGAGTATGCCGTCGGTGCACAGCATAAAATAGTCTCCGGGCTGTATGTCGGCTGTCTCGTAAATGTCGGCTTTTATGTGCTGCCGTTTCACTCCTGGCTGCATAGCCTGTGTTATCACGTTGCGCATATTCGACTTTTTGGCCTCTTCGGGGGTGAGCTCGCCAATCTTTACAAGGGTGTTGACAAGCGAGTGGTCGCTTGTCTGGTGTATGATGAGGGTGTCGGCCTGACTCTTTCCCGGTCTTATGTGGTACACTCTGCTGTCGCCAATGTGGGCAACGGTGCAGCCCTGGGAGTGCAGCTTGAGGAGGGTCATAGTGGTGCCCATCTTCTTGTATGCGCCGTCGTCCTTCCTGTCGAGCTCGTCGAGTGCTGCCGATTGTGCCTTTATGAAGTCCTCGTAGCCAAAGGGACCCTCGGGGTCGGG
Source organism: Bacteroidaceae bacterium (assembly GCA_017554605.1). Taxonomy (GTDB): domain Bacteria; phylum Bacteroidota; class Bacteroidia; order Bacteroidales; family Bacteroidaceae; genus HGM04593. The sequence continues at coordinate 1,504 of JAFZIA010000008.1, read as the reverse complement.
GCAGCTCTCCAGTATGCTTCTGCTCATTATGTCGCAAACGGTGCTGCTTGCAACCTCGCCCGATGAATGGCCGCCCATTCCGTCGCACACAATGAACAGCCGGTCCTCGGCTGTGGATTGTCCGTAGTCGGGGAAGAGCGCGTCTTCTTGGTTGTCCCTTTGTCCAAGCTCTCTAATGTCGTATACTTCTAATGTGTACTTCATTGCCGGGTGTTGTTGTGTACGTGGTCTTTATTCTGCTTGTGTGCCCTTTGTTATTGTGCTTCTGCAGGATTTATGAAAGTCAGCTTTGTGCCGTCGGGGAACAGGATCTGGTCCTTGTCCTTCATAAAATATGAGAGGCCGAATTTCATCTTGGTGTTGTTTATGAGCGTGTCGTTTACATCTTGCTTGTATAGCGATGCGGTGTAGTTGTATTTGATTGCGCCGCCTTCTCTTTGCAAATTGACGTCTATTATAAGGTGCTCGCGGCTCATTGTCTTGTGCTCGGTGTCAATCAATATGGTGGCCATAGTCCTTATATTGTTGCCCGATGCGGTGGGGTAGTTCTGGTTGCGTCCAATGACGTTGCGTCTGACTTCCAGCTTGGTTGTCAGTTCTTTCCCGTTGGGTGTGCAAATGTTGATTTGTGCCACCTGGGGGAATTTTGATGATGGTGCTGTCGTGTCGTGTGCCGGTGTTGTGGCGGGTGTTGCCGTCTGTTTGAGCTCGGGTCTTTGGGTTATTCTCGGAGGTATCGTTGCGTGTGCCTGTTGTTTGGCAGGTTCTTGCTCCTCGGCAGTTCTTGCCGGTTCTGCCGCAGGTGTTACAGCGTGTACCTGTTGTTTCGCGGGCTCTTGTTTCTGCTCCGGTTCTTGGAATCCAGTCGGGGGGATTGTGGGTGTTTCCGGTTGTTGTGTGGGTGGCTTGGGTTTCGCCACCTCGCCCTTGAAGCCGGGTAAGAAGTATTCACTTGGATAATTTTCCTTACATTCGGGACAAGTGAGTCTTTTGATGTAATTGTTGAATTCCGATTCGGCAATTCTTCCTATTGCTTTTTTACAATTAGGGCAGGTCAATTCTATGTTCTCTTGCATATTTATCTTGTTGTAATGTTTTTAATGTATTGAATTGTAGGTGGTTATGCTGGCGTCCTTTGTGAAAGGACAATTTGAAACCATTAACAATTATGCAATATTCGTTATTTTTTATGACATTTGCAAGAGTTGTCCCCGGTTTAATTGTTTATGTATGTCCGCTTTTGCTGTTTCTTTACTTTTTTTATTTATAATAACCGTATATTGTGAATAATTTCTTATCTTCGCAAATTAAAGGTTGCTGTTTGGTGATGGCTGTAATGGCAACCTCATTTGAACAGGGAATTTATTAAGAAGCTGTTTAAATTTATATCGTTAAGTTTTTTATAGGTCAAAAATAGTCCCAACGAGCAAAACGCAAGTTTACTTGCAGTTTTTCGGCGAGTGCAGCCTATTTTGGCGCAATGCAAAAGTGGAATGTTTTATTA